>NZ_LWER01000230.1:0-85614 GCF_001634775.1 Sulfitobacter sp. HI0027 | reverse complement strand
CTCAGTAAGCTCTATGAGCGCACCAGTGTGATCATCACCACCAACCTTAGCTTCTCAGAATGGGCGCAGGTCTTCGGGGATGCAAAGATGACCACCGCTCTCTTGGATCGGCTTACCCACCGCTGCCACATCCTCGAAACCGGAAACGACAGCTACCGCTTCAAGGTCAGTTCTGAGGCAGCAAAGAAAACTGCAAAGGAGGCCAAAACATTGACCGCATCATAGACCACGACGCATAACTGAGGGTGGGTCAAATCTCGGTGAAAATACCGGGTCAGTTCTCAGTGACAATCAACACCCCGCACCTGCCGGATCGAAGAGTAAAGCTGCCATTACGTGATATCCCTCAGCAAACGCCGCGCATTTGGCGGATACTTTTGGCGAAGCCGCGCCCATCTTTGTATTTGCCTCTTCCGCCCCGCCCGGCTGGTGATAAGCTGCCACTGCTGCGCCACACGGCTCAGGGCTATTTTCGGCGCAACCTCGCCCTGCAGCGCCCGATCCAATCCTCTTCCTAAAGCCTGAAAATACTCAGATTGCCCTTTTAGGTAGAAATCTGGAATTGCCCCGTCAAGCGACGCACGATGCACCTTGAGAAACGATTTTGAATAAGCATCTTCAACGCCCGGATCGCTGTAGTGTTCCTTTCGGTAAGGGTCAAAAAAGCCATCTGCCTGGCGAACGGCCAGTGTCGACATCTCAGGTGTGACGGCGAAGAGAGCAAATAAATAGGCAAGTTCCTTCTGTGCCGATGTCGCGCTGACGACAAAGCTCCACCCCCAGTTGAAATAGGGT
This sequence comes from Sulfitobacter sp. HI0027, assembly GCF_001634775.1. Lineage (NCBI taxonomy): Bacteria > Pseudomonadati > Pseudomonadota > Alphaproteobacteria > Rhodobacterales > Roseobacteraceae > Sulfitobacter > Sulfitobacter sp. HI0027. Next base: position 84,819 of record NZ_LWER01000230.1, on the reverse strand, counting down.
GTTGCAAGGAGTTCCCCCCCAACTTTCCCACCGGGCGTTGGGCCATAAATCATTCGCCCTCTCATCGGCGACCGAGGAGAGTTCAGATATTTCTGCGTACCACCCCAGCCAATATTGCAATAGACATCGCCTTTCGCGTAACGCGCCCAGTTTTCGAACAGCCCAAGGTTAGAGGTATCGGGGACGAGGCTGTCTGTAATCGTAATCAATTCCTCCAACGCCGCTACACCCGGGTCTTCAGCGATTTGCGGGGTCATATCGGGGGACAAAGGCCAGTACCCTTTGGCGTGAAATCGAATCCACCACTCCCACGCCAGATACCCCGGCGTGCGAAACAACAACCCGCCATATCGACCAGCTTCTGGCGCATGAAAAAAACGTATTTGCCGATCCAGCTCCGCCCAAGTCTCTGGCATAGCAAGTGGATAACCGAAGCGATCAGCATAGCGCGCCTGTTCATTCGGGTCATGAAGCATTTCACGATGGTAAAACATCACATAGGCGTCGCCATCTGTTTGGAAACCATAGGTCTGACCATCAAACCTATCCCCTTCCTGATAGAGCATAGGGTCGCGAAATCCCGTCGGCTCATAGCGTGCGGCGTAGTCATCCAAAGCGTGGATTGCCCCCGCGGCAACGAGGTCTGCCACCCCAAAGGTCGCAGGCAGGGCAACGTCATATTTCGCCTCCCCAAGTACACTATTTAGCATTAGCTCCGCGTTGATCTGATCGACATGCACCTCTTGAAGGTCGACTTTCACCCCGGTTCGCTCCGTAAACACCGCCGCGACCGGTTCAAGATTGGCACGTGACCCTTCCGGAAGCAGCACAGAGAGCGTTCTGGCATCTCCAACCAAACCACGGGCTTGCGCGGACACCTTTATATCAATCGTCTCCCCAAATACCGGACCGGCGATAAGCGTGCTAAGACCGGCACCTAGGCCGATAGAGAACCTTCGCCTTGTCAACCTGCGCCCGCCAAACACACTGCAATCCTCCAATCAGCGGGTGGAGGATGACCCCCTCTCGCTTTGATGAACCCGGTTTTAGAGCCGTGGCGATTAACATTGCGTTAATTGGTCCCAGCTATTCAGTCAGCATGGTTACGATGCATCCCCCATGGTCGCTGCGGCAGTTTCTCGGCAGTCGTATCAGCACCCGCCTAAGGGCAGCGCTCCTTCTCGTGGCGGCCATTATTGGCGTTGCGGGATGGGCTGCTACGGGTCAGATGCGATCTGTGCTGGTCAGTCACGCTCATTTGAGCCAATCGGCCCTTCCTACATTGGCTATTTCCCAGCAAATTGAGCGGTCCTTGAACGGTGTATTCCTTTCGATTGAGCAGCTTAATCAATTAGATACCTCCGTGTCGCCAGATACGCTCGGGAAAGACATCACAACAAAAATCGACAAAACTTTTGAGCTTTTAGAAAATCTGAAGACAATGGAGATCGCGCTCCCGCTGGCAGCGCGGCTGGAGGGACGGCTGCATATGGCGCGGCGGGCATCTGATGCGACAGTTTTCAGCCTTCAGGAAATGCGGCGCGCCGAGGGCCAGATCCTCACAACGCTTGATCTTGTCGAGCAAATCCAAGTACAGAATCATACTATTATTGATGAGTTAGCCTACCGACTTTCACGGCAAACCGAAGCCCTGCTGAGTGAAGTCTCAGGAAGCTTTGCATCCGGTGATGTTGCCCCAGAAAATCGCCCTTCAGGCTTTCCCGACATGTTGTTGAGCGCAATTAATCTCAATGACATTCGGCTAAGTCTCGACACGCTTATTAACATCATCAATTCACAAGGGCTACAGAACCAACTTCTTCAACTTGAGCGCGCACGACTTCTTGTCGAAGAGCATTTCCAGGATGCCATCACCCGGTTACCGCGCATTCATGAAGCAGCCAGTAGACGGTCGCTGGCCCGCCAAATCGACGCGCTGCGCGACGTGCTGCTTGATCCCGAAAAGGGCTTCTTCGCACATTCAACGGCACGTCTGCAGTTTCACGAGAGCGTTCAAACGCTGCAAGCCGAACACCTGCCCATGATCGTGGGGATTTCCGACACATCCTCTGATCTTACTCAGAACATTTTGCGGCGGGTGGATCTCGCGACAGATGCGCTGCGCGACACCATCCATCGGGTCATATGGACTGTTGGCCTCACCGTTGGAAGCGCGCTTCTCGTGATTGCCCTTACCAACGGCTTTGTTGTTGAGCGGCAGTTTAACCGTCGCATCAATCGATTGACCAATTCCGTCACGGCTATCGCTCAGGGTGACCTTGATCACCCCGTCACCGTGCGAGGGCAGGATGAACTAGGAGAGATGGCACGTGCATTAGTTGTGTTCCGCACAACTGCGGAAGAGTTGCGGCGCTCGAACATCGAGCTCGAGAAATTCGCCTATGTGGCCGCCCACGACCTGCGATCTCCCCTCCGTGCGGTGCATGAACTAAGCCTTTGGGTCCTTGAGGATGAGGAAAATGCGCTGACTGCGGAAAGCCGAAGCTATTTGCTTATGTCACAACAACGGATCGATCGGCTTAACCGCCTTCTGAACGATCTTTTGGACTACGCCCGGGCAGGACAGGATCAACCAGCGCCAGAGCCGGTGCACCTTGCCCGATTGGTGGCAGACCTTGCCCGCTATACCGACACGGAGGGTCGGTTTAAAATTAGCTTTGCCGGGACAAACCAGATCATCGACGTACAGCTTACGCCGTTGCAGCAGATTTTGGGCAACCTGATCTCAAATGCAATCAAACACCATGACCGGGATCATGGCACCATCCATGTTAATGCCGAGGTGCAGCAGGACCGTGTTGTTCTAAGCGTGCGCGATGACGGGCCTGGAATAGAACTTCGGCACCAAGAGAAGATATTTGAACTGTTTCAAACACTTAAATCTCGTGATGAGGTTGAAGGGAGCGGCTTGGGCCTCGCCATCGTAAGCAAGCTTGCGTCTCACCAGAAAGGGAAGATCACGCTGGTCTCCGACCCCAACAAAAAGCGCGGATCGACCTTTGTTGTGGAGCTTCCATTGGCAACGCAAACGCACCGCAATCTGGCCGTGGCGGCGGCGGCGTGACCCAAGCCGAAAAGGAATATTGGATGAAAACGACGCCCGCGAAATTTCTTATCGTAGACGATGACAAAGTCAGCGTGATGGCCATGCAACGGGCGATGCGCAAGTTGAAGATCGTCAACGAAACGGCGGTTTGTCACGACGGGCAACATGCGCTCGAATTTTTAGCGGAGGAGGTGAAGCGGCATGGGCGATTGCCGCCCTATATCGTCACACTTGACCTCAACATGCCGCGCATGGGCGGGCTTGAGTTCTTGGAAGTTGTCCGAGCCGATCCGGCGTTGGAGCGGATGGTGGTTTTTGTCTTCACCACCTCCGATATGCCCACGGACGTGCAATCCGCCTATAGCAAGAATGTCGCGGGCTATATCGTTAAGGAAAACCCGTCGGAGACCTTTGCCAATGCGCTTGGCATGCTCAATGCCTATTCTCGGATCGTAGAGTTGCCAGCTTGATCACCGTGAGAACCAGATAAAGGGCCATCGAACCCGGATAGTCACTGCCTTTTAACAGAAAGAGGCGCGCCATTGCTGGCACGCCTCCTGAACTTTAGCCAATAGGGCTGGCTTACATCATGCCGCCCATGCCGCCCATGTCGGGCATGCCGCCGCCGGCGGGTGCGCCGTCTTTAGCAGGCTTGTCGGCGACCATCGCTTCGGTGGTGATCAGCAGACCAGCGATCGAAGCCGCGTCTTGCAATGCTGTACGCACCACTTTCGCCGGGTCGATGACGCCGAACTTGAACATGTCGCCATATTCTTCGGTCTGCGCGTTGAAGCCGAACTTCAGGTCGTCGCTTTCGCGGATTTTGCCGGCAACAACCGAACCGTCCACGCCAGCGTTCTCAGCGATCTGACGCAGCGGTGCTTCCAGTGCTTTGCGCACGATGGAGATACCGACGTTCTGATCGTTGTTGTCGCCTGTCAGGCCTTCGAGCTTTTTGCCGGCCTGAACCAGAGCAACACCACCGCCTACAACGATACCTTCCTGAACAGCGGCACGTGTCGCGTTCAGGGCGTCGTCAACGCGGTCTTTGCGCTCTTTCACTTCGACTTCGGTCATGCCGCCGACGCGGATCACGGCAACACCGCCTGCCAGTTTGGCAACGCGCTCTTGCAGCTTCTCACGGTCGTAGTCGGAGGTGGTTTCTTCGATCTGGTTACGGATCTGAGCAACACGTGCTTCGATCTCGGCCTTCTCGCCTGCGCCATCAACGACAGTGGTCTCGTCTTTGGTGATCGCGACTTTCTTGGCAGAACCCAGCATGTCCATGGTCACGGACTCAAGCTTCATGCCCAGATCTTCGGAGATCACCTGACCACCGGTCAGAACCGCGAGGTCTTGCAGCATGGCTTTGCGACGGTCGCCGAAGCCCGGTGCCTTCACAGCAGCAATCTTCAGGCCGCCACGCAGTTTGTTCACGACGAGTGTCGCCAGGGCTTCGCCCTCAACGTCTTCGGCGATGATCAAAAGCGGTTTCTGGGACTGGATCACTTGCTCAAGCAGCGGAACCATCGGCTGAAGGCTCGACAGTTTCTTCTCGTGCAGCAGGATGATCGCGTCTTCCAGCTCGACAGTCATCTTGTCGGAGTTGGTGACGAAATAGGGGCTCAGGTAGCCACGGTCGAACTGCATGCCTTCGACGACATCGGTCTCTGTTTCCAGACCTTTGTTCTCTTCGACGGTGATCACGCCTTCGTTGCCGACTTTCTGCATCGCGTCTGCGATCTGACGGCCGATCTCTTTTTCGCCATTGGCGGAGATGGTGCCGACCTGTGCCACTTCGTCGCTGTCGGATACGTCACGGGCAGCGGCTTTGATCGCTTCGACGACCGTGGCAGTTGCCAGATCGATACCGCGCTTCAGGTCCATCGGGTTCATGCCAGCGGCAACCGATTTCATGCCTTCTTTGACGATGGCTTGGGCCAAAACAGTCGCGGTGGTGGTGCCGTCACCTGCTTCGTCGTTGGTCCGGGAAGCAACTTCCTTGACCATCTGTGCGCCCATGTTTTCGAACTTGTCTTCCAGTTCGATTTCCTTCGCCACGGATACACCGTCTTTGGTGATGCGCGGTGCGCCGAAGGATTTGTCCAGAACCACGTTCCGGCCTTTGGGACCGAGTGTGACTTTCACCGCATCGGCGAGGATGTTAACACCCTTGAGCATCCGGTTACGGGCATCGGTGTCAAATTTGACGTCCTTAGCAGCCATGTTGTCTTCTCCTAAAATCTTGGATTGATGTGAGCGTCTTCAAAGGGTCGGCAAGCCGGGTGGCTTACGCGATGATCCCCATGATGTCGCTTTCTTTCATCATCAGCATTTCTTCGCCGTCGACGGTGACCTCTGTGCCGGACCATTTGCCGAACAAGATTTTGTCGCCGGGTGCGACGGCCATTTCGATCAACTCGCCGTTGTCTTTGCGTGCGCCGGTGCCCACGGCAACGACTTCACCCTCGGAAGGCTTTTCTTTGGCGGAATCAGGAATGATCAACCCGCCGGCGGTTTTTTCTTCGCTTTCGGTACGCTTTACCAGCACACGGTCATGAAGCGGTTTCAATGCCATCTTTGCAGCTCCTTAAGGCTCAAAGTTACTCTTCCAAGCCACCCCCTCCGGGCGAGGGGTGCAGCCGTTAGCACTCAACCCTTGTGAGTGATAACGATGCATAGCTAAGCAGCAGTCTGCGTTCTGTCAACAACGGCTTCGAAAAATTTTGCAGGGCCGGGAACTGTTAGCCAGCACCCAAAACACGGCCCGCTGTGGCCACCGCTTCGGCCCCCGTTGGCGTTAGTCCGTATATGCCTTTGTCGACCTTTTCAAACCAACCGTAGTGGTCATCCCGCATCATGCGGGTTGCCGCCGAGACACCGGTTGCGCGGGCCACATGCGCGCCTTTGCTTGCGCCGGCTTCGAATAGATAGACCGCGATTTTCAACGCATCCTGACGGTAGGCGGTCACCAGCCCCGCGCGGGTCTGGCCGCCGTCGTTCGGATCCCCCTGCCGCCGGGCGAATTCGCGCAAAAGCATCGCCGCCCGTTTGGCATTCTTGCGCGGCGCATAGGGGCCGGGATCGCAATGCACCTCGACCAACCCATCCGACAGCCGCACGGTAATCAGCCCCAACCCCAGCAGCCGCGCCAGCGTGACGTTGTCCTTCACCGCCTTGGCAAAGCGTTTGCCCGGTTGCCGCGCAACGGCGAGGTAGACATCATCCGACACCTTCAGCCGCGCCAGACACTGATGGAACAGCGCCAGCGAAAAGCCGAGCTTTAACTCCACCACCACCGGCGGCTCCGCCCCACGCACTGCTACCACATCAGCCGCGCCGACTTCGGCTTTGACCACATAGCCTTGATCCTCAAGGAAAGCCTTGATCGGCGGGTAAAGATCGGTCTCGCGTGGGTTTCTCATGGCGCGCAACTTGCCCCATCGCGCGACGCTATGCAAAGGGGCCCCGCGGCCTTAGACTGACGCGATGACCCGCGACGAATTCAACGCCTTCTGCGCCGCTCTGCCCCAGACAACCCATGTCGTTCAATGGGGCAATGCGGACGTCTGGAAGGTGGGCGGCAAGGTCTTTGCCATCTGCGGCTGGGCCGAGGATGCGCCCGCTTTTACTTTCAAGGTGACTGAACTGGGGTTTGAGGTGCTCTCCGACAGCCCCGGCTTGCGGCCCGCGCCCTATCTGGCCTCGCGCGGGCTTAAGTGGATACAGCATTACGCCGCGCCGGGGCTGAGCGATGACAGCCTGCGCGACCACATTCGCGCCTCTTATGACATGATCGTCGCCGCGCTCTCCAAAAAGAAGCGCGCGGAACTGGGGCTTTAGCCGCTGGCGCGCAATGCCGCATTGCAGCAGGCGCAGGTGACAAGCCAATTGAACCTGTTATAAGGCCCGCAAATCCACCCGAATAGACAGGACCGCCCCGATGACAACTCTTGTTTTTGGCCATAAATCCCCCGACACCGACAGCACCGGCAGCCCGATCGTTTGGGCTTGGTATCTGAATGAAATCAAAGGCATTCCCGCTAAGCCGGTCCTGCTGGGCGAGCCAAACACCGAAGCGCTGTTCATGCTCGACAAATGGGACCTTGATAAGCCGGAAATCCTGACCGCGCTTGATGCCGACACCAAGGTTGTCATCGTCGACACCAACAACCCCGCCGAACTGCCCGACAACATCAATGACGCCGACATTACCGGCATCATCGACCACCACCGTCTGGTGGCAGGGCTGGAAACACGCGGCCCGATTGAGATCAACATCCAGCCGCTTGCCTGCACGGCAACCATCATGTTCAAGATGATCGGCAAAGACTGGGCGCAAGCCCCGCGCGGCGTCAAAGCGGCTGCCTTGTCCTGCATCCTGTCTGACACGCTGGAATTCCGCAGCCCCACCACTACCCAAGAAGACCGCGCCATTGCCGAAGACATCGCGCAGGACTTGGGCGTCGACATCAGCGACTACGCCGCAGAGATGTTCGCCGCGAAATCCGACGTTTCGTCCTTCAGCGAGGCGGAACTGCTGCGCATGGACAGCAAGGAATTCGACCTCGACGGCACCAACCTGCGCGTGAGCGTGCTGGAAACCACCTCCCCCGCACCGCTGCTGGCACGCAAGGACGCGCTGATGGCTGAGATGCCGAAAGTGGCCGAGGCCGACGGTGCCGCGCAGGTGCTCTTGTTCATCGTCGACATCCTGAAAGAAGAGGCGACGCTGCTGGTGCCCAACGACATGGTCAAACATATCGCCGAGCAGAGCTTTGGCGCTGAGGTTTCCGGCGACACGGTCGTGCTGCCCGGCGTGATGAGCCGTAAAAAGCAGATTATCCCGAACCTCAAGATGTAAGCCAATCGGGCGGGCCAAGTGCCCGCCCTCGCTTTTTGAAAGGCCGCACCATGACCCGCATTATCTCTGCCCTGCCCGACGTATCCGATCACTATGACGCGCTGTTCGTCGACCTCTGGGGCTGCGTGCATGACGGGCGCAAAGCGCTGCCCGATGCCGTCGCGGCCTTGCAAACTTATCGCCAGACCGGGGGCAAAGTGGTGTTGGTGACCAACTCCCCCCGTCCGCGTTCGGGCGTTGAGAAGCAGTTGCAACAGTTTGGCGTGCCAGAAGACGCATGGGACAGCATCGCCACCTCGGGCGATTCCGCGCGCTCTGCCATGTTCCGCGGTGCGGTGGGCGAAAAGGTCTGGTTCATCGGCCACCCCGGCGAGCGCAAGTTTTTCGAGCCGCTGGCGATCCTCGAAAACCCGGTAAATGTAGAAACTGTTCCGCTGGCCGAAGCAGACGGCATCGTCTGCACCGGCCCGGTCGACCCGATGGCCGACCCTGAGATCATGCGCCCCGAGTTCGAGCAGGCCATCGCCCGCGGCCTGAAACTGCTCTGCGCCAACCCCGATATCGTCGTGGACCGGGGCGAAGTGCGCGAATGGTGCGCCGGGGCACTGGCCGCGCTCTATACCGAGATGGGAGGCGAGAGCCTCTATTTCGGCAAGCCGCATGGCCCGATCTACGATCTCGCCCGCCGTCGCCTTGCAGCGCTTGAGGTCGACATCCCCGACAGCCGCATCCTTGCCATCGGAGACGGCATCCTGACGGACGTCAAAGGCGCGATGGACGAAGGCATCGATTCGCTGTTCATCACCGGGGGACTGGCCGCAGCAGAAACCGCGACCACCCAGCAACCGGACGAAGACAAGTTACGCGCCTATCTCGACCGCGAAGCCTCCTCCCCAACCTACGCAATCGGATTTCTCCGCTAACTCAGAAATGACTTGATTTTCTGCAGCTGCGAAGTAATAAAGTTGCAATAAGACGCACCCTGGCGTCACTTTGTTACCAAGGAGCCGTCATGTTGGACAATATGCCACGCGGGACGATCTGCATCGAAGACATCGAAATCGGGATGACTCGCCATCTGCGGAAGGTCGTGACCGATACGGATATCGAAATGTTCGCGCAGATTTCGACCGATCATAATCCGGTGCATTTGGATGACGACTATGCCCGCGACACGATCTTTGAAGGGCGCATTGCCCACGGCATGCTAACGGCGGGCCTAATCTCGGCGGTGATTGGCGAACAACTTCCCGGGCACGGCACAATCTACCTCGGGCAATCGCTCAAGTTCCTTGGCCCCGTGCGCCCCGGCGACATGGTGCTGGCCGAAGTCACCGTGACCGACATGGACATCGCCAAACGTCGCGTGAAAATGGACTGTCGCTGTTCGGTCGATGGCAAACCGGTGCTCGCCGGTGAGGCGACGGTGCTCGCCCCCTCCGCCAAGCTGGACTGAGCGGGCGGTTTTCGCCGCCTGAGCATCTTGCCCTTGCGCCGCCGCGCAGCTAGGCAAGGCACATGCGGATCATCCGAGATTATCAATTCGTCGACCTTGCAGATCGCGGTGCCACCGCCGCGATTGGCAATTTCGATGGCGTTCACCTTGGCCACCGCTCGGTGATCGAACTGGCGCAACGCGCCGCCCCCGATGCGCCCCTAGGCGTCGTCACCTTCGAGCCGCATCCGCGCGAGTATTTCGCCCCCGATGCCCCGCCCTTCCGCCTGATGGGCCGCGAATCCCGCGCGCATCGGCTGGAAAAGATCGGCGTTAAGCGGCTCTATGAGCTGGCATTCAACAGCACGCTGGCCAGCCTGAGCCCCGAGGCATTCGCCCGCGACGTGCTCCACGACGGGCTGGGGCTTGCGCATGTGGTTGTCGGCGCTGACTTCTGCTTTGGGAAGGGCCGCGCGGGCACGGCGGAAGATCTCGTCCGTTTCGGCGCGCAATATGGTTTCGGCGTCACCATCGCCCCGCTGATGGAGCGCGATGACCTTACCGTGTCCTCAACCGCGATCCGCGAAGCGCTGACCCGTGGTGAGACCCGCGAAGCCGCCGCCATGCTCGGCCATTGGCACCGGATCGACGGCCCTGTGATCTCAGGCGAACAGCGCGGGCGTGAATTGGGCTTCCCCACCGCCAACATGTCGATTGACGGTCTGCACCCGCCCGCCTTTGGCGTTTATGCTGTGTTGGTGGATGTGCTGGAGGGGCCGCATAAGGGCGGCTATCACGGTGCGGCCAGCATTGGCGTGCGGCCCATGTTCGGTGAGAACAAAGCCAACCTGGAAACCTATCTCTTTGACTTCAAAGGTGATCTCTACGGCGCACCGCTGTCTGTCGGGCTGGTCGAACACCTGCGCGGCGAAGAAAAGTTTGACAGCCTCGACGCGCTGATCACCCAGATGGGGGCCGACTGCGACCGCGCTCGAACCATTCTGGCGGCGCTATGAGCGATCCGATACCCCGCAAGGGCCTGACCCCGAAATTCTGGGAGAAGAAGCCGCTCAAAGAGATGTCGCAGACCGAATGGGAGGCGCTCTGCGATGGCTGCGGTAAATGCTGCTTGAACAAGCTAGAAGACGAGGACAGCGGCGAAGTGGCCCTGACCCGCGTCGCCTGCCGCCTGCTTGATGATAGTACCTGCCGCTGTGTGCATTACGAAAACCGGCACGAGTTCGTGCCCGACTGCATCGTGCTGCGCCCCGACAACCTCGATACCCACGCCTATTGGATGCCCCAGACCTGCGCTTACCGCCTGCTCTGGGAGGGCAAACCGCTGCCTGAATGGCACCCCCTGCTGACCGGCACCCCCGACAGCGTGCATGACGCCGGGGTCAGCGTGCAATTTGATACCGTGTCCGAATTTGATACCCCGTTCGAAGAATGGGAAGACCATATTATCAAGGAGCCCACCTGATGTTTTTCGCCTCTGACAACGCCGGCCCCGTCCACCCCAAGGTGATGGAGCGCGTGATCGCCGCTAATACGGACTACGCGATGCCCTACGGCAAAGACCCGATCATGGATGAGGTCCGCGCGCAGATTCGCGAACAGTTTGAGGCACCTGAGGCGGAGGTCTACCTCGTCGCCACCGGCACCGCGGCCAATGCGCTGGCGCTGGCCTGCTACACCCAGCCGTGGCAGACGATCTTTTGCTCCAAGGTCGCGCATATCGAAGAGGATGAGTGCAACGCGCCGGAGTTCTACGCAGGTGCGGCCAAGCTGACACTGGTGGAGACTGAAGACAAGATGACCCCCGACGCCCTGCGCCGCGCCATCGTCGCGCGGGTGGCGGGCGATGTGCACACGCCGCAACGCGGCCCGGTGTCGATCACGCAGGTGACGGAACGCGGCGGGGTGCATAGCCTTGAAGAATTGCAGGCGCTGACAGCGGTGGCCAAGGAATACGACCTGCCCGTGCATATGGACGGCGCGCGTTTTGCCAATGCGCTGGTGGCTCTGGGCTGCACCCCGGCTGAGATGACGTGGAGATCGGGCGTTGATGTGGTCAGCTTCGGCGGCACCAAGAACGGCTGCATGGGGGTCGAGGCGGTGGTCTTTTTTGACCCCAAAAAAGCATGGGAATTCGAGCTGCGCCGCAAGCGCGGGGCGCATCTGTTTTCCAAACACCGTTTTCTGTCGGCGCAGATGGCGGGCTACCTTGCGGATGGGGCTTGGCTGGAAACGGCCAAGATGGCCAACGCCAATGCGGCGCATCTGGCCCAAGGGCTGCGCAAAGCGGGGGCGGAATTCTTACATGAGCCTGCGGCAAACATGATCTTTGCCCGCTTCCCCCGCGCCATTCACCGCAAGTTGCATGACGCAGGCGCGCGCTATTACCTTTGGGATGGCACGCTGGACGGCGATGGTAACGAGATGCTGGCCGCGCGGATGGTCTGCGACTGGTCGATCAGCCGTGACCAGATCGACCAGTTCCTAAGCCACTTCTAAGCAGTCACGCCAGCGGCACGTCGTTCAGGAAATCGCGTATCGCTTCGGCGACTTCGGCGGGGTGCGTGATCGGCACCATATGCCCTGCCCCGTCGACTGAAACCCGCCGCGCGTTCGGCAGACGGCGCATCAGCGACGCATTGATCGCATGCGCCGCTTTGGGCGACCCGCTCCCCTCCACCAGCAGTGCGGGCATTGACGCGCGGTCGAACATGCCCGGCGCCAGCAACCCGGCGCTGTCCTCTCCGAGGAAGGGCGAAGAGGCGGGGATGAAACCGATCCGATCGACCATATAGGCGCGGGTCGGTTCGGGAATTTGGTCCCATTTCGTGCCATCGCCCCAGACCCGGTTAAACAGCCGCGCGGCGGTCTCCTTGTCGCCCTCGGCCAAGGCGGCCTCAAATGCCGCGTTCTGTTCATTGTATTCGGCCATCGCGTCAGGATCGTCCCGTTTGGCGGCGGCGAAATAGACTGGCTCAATCAGGGTAATGCTGCGCACCAATTCGGGGTGCTCGATCGCCAGCCGCAGCGCGACCGTCGCACCAAAGGAATGGCCAATCAGATCCATCGGCGCTTCGAGCAGGCTGAGCGCCATGCCGGTCGCTACATCGTGGATATTGCCCTGCCCGTCCCAATCGCCTGATCGCCCGTGCATCGGCAGATCGAAGGCCCGCAGGGTCAGCTCGTCCGATAGGGCAGCCCCAACGCCACGCCACGCACCAGAATGCGCCAGTGAGCAATGGATCGCCAGCGCCGGGCGCGGGCCGTGACCGAAACGGCGCGCGTTGACTTCTGGGATCACAGCTTGCCCCCGAGGTGCAGATCGAGGTCTTCCAATCGGTCTTGCCCCCAGAACTTCTGATCGCCGACAATATAGAAAGGCGCGCCGAAAACGCCCTGCGTGACCGCCTCTTCAAGGTTCGCAGAATAGGTCTCGGCCCCCTGCAACAACCCGCTGTTCGCCAGATCGGGGTCAAAACCCGCCTCTTCCAGACAGGCACGGACCACATCGTCATGGCCGATGTCCTTTTCTTCGGCCCAGACGGCGCGGGTGATGGCATGGGTCAACTTGCCCAGATCACCGCCCCCTGCATTCTGTGCGGCGATGACCGCATAGGCCGCAGGTGCGCCATTGGTGGGCCAATGCGCGGGCTTGAGGTTGAAGGGCAAATCCAGCTTGCGCGCTTGACGCGGCAGGTCTTGTGCGCGGTATTCGTTGCGGCTGGGGTGACGCTCTGCCGGGGGCATGCCGCCGGTGCGCGGGAAGGCCGCGATAATGTCGAAAGGCTTGTACACGATCTCAGCACCGTGCTTTTCGGCGATCTCCTCAAGCCGATTCCCGGCGAGGTAGCAATAGGGTGACAGGGTCGCGAAAAAATAGTCGATCCGGGCCATTTGGCTCTCCTTCGGGGGCGGTGCAGCTTTGCCCGACCGTAAGCGCATGCTAAGCGGTGTCAACGTCACGAATCTGCAACCTACCGCTGCCCCGGAGCCCCTATGCCACGCACTTCAGAACCAAAACTGATCTCAGGCAATGCCAATATGCCGCTTGCCAAGGCCATCGCGCGGCGCATGTCGCTGCATCGCGGCGTTAACGTGGGGCTCGTCGATGCGCGGGTCGAACGGTTCAACGACGGCGAGATTTTCGTCGAAGTTTATGAGAACGTGCGCGGCGAGGATATGTTCATCATCCAGCCCACGTCGAACCCCGCGAACGACAACCTAATGGAACTGATGATCATGGCCGACGCGCTGCGCCGCTCCTCGGCGGCGCGTGTGACGGCCGTTTTGCCCTACTTCGGCTATGCCCGGCAGGACCGCCGCACCAAAGCCCGGACGCCGATCACCGCCAAGATGGTCGCCAATATGCTGACCGGCAGCGGTATTGAACGAATCCTGACGATGGACCTGCATGCGGCGCAGATTCAGGGCTTCTTCGATATCCCGGTCGACAACCTCTACGCCTCGCCGATCTTTGCACTGGATATCAAGGACGCCTTTAAGGACCAGATGGACGATCTGATGGTCGTCAGCCCCGATGTCGGCGGCGTGGCCCGTGCGCGTGAACTGGCCAAGCGGATCAACTCCCCCCTGTCGATCGTCGACAAACGCCGCGAGAAGGCGGGCGAAGTGGCCGAGATGACCGTGATCGGCGACGTGAAGGGCAAGACTTGCCTGATCGTGGACGACATCTGCGACACCGCAGGCACGCTGTGCAAAGCTGCCGAAGTCCTGCTGGAGAATGGCGCGAAGGAAGTGCACTCCTACATCACCCACGGTGTCATGTCCGGCCCTGCGGTTGAGCGGGTCGAGAACTCGGTCATGAAATCGCTGGTCATCACCGACAGCATCGCGCCGACCCCTGCGATCAAGAAGGCGCCGAACATCCGCATCGTCCCGACCGCGCCGATGTTTGCCCAAGCGATCTTGAACATCTGGAACGGCACCTCGGTCTCTTCGCTGTTCGAGGCGGAAACGCTCGGCCCGATCTATGACGGGATGTACGCGGCAAACTAAGCCGCAGGCTGTGATCTAGGGCTGGCCTCCGCGGGCCGCCCTCCCCCTGCTGGGCCGCTCTCTCTCACCGAGCGATGCACCTAGCCGACGACCCAGTCGTCATCCCCCCCCACCGCGCCAATCGCTGTCCATGCCAAACGCGCCCGTGCAACGCGGGTGTCGCCCCATGTGCGGAACACCATGTCAAAGCCGCTCTCGCTCACCGCCTCGGCGCCGATATCGGCGCGGGTGACGGTGCTGGCGTCGATGTCCCAAAGCGACATGCTCACCTGAACATGCGGCGGCTCCCGGAAGGGTTCTGAAAAGCTGATCCGGCGGCGGCGTTCGCGCTGGCCCTCGCCCGTCCACATCGATCCGCCGTCTTCGAACTCAGAGAACAGCATGACATCGCCACTGTCCACGCCGATCGTATGGGTGCGAAGTCGTTTCATATTGGGCGCCTGCCTGCATTTACGGTCATCAGGCAATGATGCCGCAGCAGAAGGGAGCATAAAAGCAAAAAGCCCCGCCGAGGCGGGGCTTTTCACTGATTTTCAAAGCATTACAGGCTGGGCTGTTTGCTCGACAATCCGATGTGATCGCCAACGGCAACCATATCGGCCAGAAGCTTGGCTGCGTCATCCACGGGACCGGGTTCGTTTTCCCAGTTGTCCTTGGCGCGGGTGTAGACGGCATGCGCCTCTGCCACCATGCTGTCCATCTGTTCCTGCGTCATGTCGGCACGCGCCACGGCACGTTCCGCCAGCACAGACACGCCGCCCTGACCGCCGATTTCGGCGAAACCGCCGGTCACGACATATTCAGACGTGCCCTCCGGCCCTTCCACGCGCAGAAGGCCCGGACGCAGGGTGGTGATGGTGGGTGCATGATCGGCCATGGCCGTCATGTCACCCTCAGTGCCCGGAATTTGCACGGCCGTCACCTGCATCGATGCCAGCCGCCGTTCCGGCGAAACGAGGTCGAATTGCATTGTGTCTGCCATTGTCAGCGCTCCTTAAGCGGCGTCTGCCGCCATTTTCTCGGCTTTCGCCTTCACGTCTTCGATGCCACCAACCATGTAGAAGGCACCTTCGGGCAGGTGATCGTACTCACCGGCAACCACGGCCTTGAACGACGCGATGGTTTCTTCCAGCGGCACCTGAACACCGTCGGAGCCCGTGAACACTTTCGCCACGTCGAAGGGCTGGCTGAGGAAACGCTCGATCTTACGCGCACGTGCCACGGTCAGTTTGTCTTCTTCGCTCAGTTCATCCATGCCGAGAATGGCGATGATGTCCTGAAGCGATTTGTAGCGCTGAAGCACCTGCTGCACGTCTGTCGCCACCTTGTAGTGCTCGTCGCCGATGATCAGCGGGTCAAGCAAACGCGAGGTGGAGCCGAGCGGGTCAACCGCCGGGTAGATGCCCTTTTCCGAGATCGAACGGTCGAGAACCGTTGTCGCGTCGAGGTGAGCAAAGGAGGTCGCAGGCGCCGGGTCGGTAAGGTCATCCGCAGGGACGTAGACGGCCTGCACGGAGGTGATCGAACCGGATTTGGTCGACGCAATCCGCTCCTGCATCACGCCCATGTCGGTCGCCAGCGTTGGCTGGTAGCCCACAGCCGAAGGAATACGGCCCAGCAGAGCGGACACTTCGGAACCGGCCTGCGTGAAGCGGAAGATGTTGTCGACGAAGAACAGAACGTCGGAACCGGATTCGTCGCGGAACTGCTCGGCCAGCGTCAGGCCGGTCAGGGCGATCCGCATCCGCGCACCGGGAGGTTCGTTCATCTGGCCGTAGACCAGCGCAATTTTCGAATCGACGAGGTTGTCAGGGACGATAACGCCGGATTCGATCATCTCGTGGTAAAGGTCGTTGCCCTCACGGGTACGCTCACCCACGCCCGCGAACACCGACAGACCGGAGTGCACTTTGGCGATGTTGTTGATCAGTTCCATGATGAGAACCGTCTTGCCCACGCCGGCACCGCCGAAGAGACCAATTTTACCACCCTTGGTGTAAGGCGCCAGAAGGTCGATGACCTTGATGCCTGTCACGAGGATTTGTGTCTCGGTGGACTGCTCAGCGAACTCAGGCGCTTCGCCGTGAATGGCGCGCGTCGCGTCAGAGTTTACCGGACCCTGTTCATCAACCGCATCGCCGGTGACGTTCATGATACGGCCCAGTGTGGCGTTGCCCACGGGCACGCGGATCTGGTCGCCTGTGTCTGTCACGGCCTGACCGCGCACCAGACCTTCGGTCGCGTCCATGGCGATGGCACGGACTGTGTTTTCGCCAAGGTGCTGCGCCACTTCGAGAACCAGCGTTTTGCCCTGGTTTTCGGTGTGCAGCGCGTTGAGAATCTCCGGCAGGTCGCCTTCGAATTGAACGTCAACGACAGCGCCGATGACCTGTGTGATTTTACCGACAGCATTTGCCATGTCGTTTCTCCGATTTGCTTACAGCGCTTCCGCGCCGGAAATGATTTCGATCAGCTCGTTGGTGATGACAGCCTGACGCGAGCGGTTGTACTGGATGGTCAGTTTGTCGATCATCTCACCCGCGTTGCGTGTGGCGTTGTCCATCGCCGACATACGCGCACCCTGCTCGGACGCGCCATTCTCCAGCAAAGCCGAGAAGATCGCCGTGGCGACCCCGCGCGGCAGAAGATCGGCCAAGACCGCCTCTTCGCTGGGTTCATAGTCGAACAATGTGGACGCACCGCTGTCTTCGTCCGCGTCTGCTTCGAATTTGGCCGGGATGATCTGCTGCGCCGTCGGCGTCTGCATCACCACGTTCACGAACTTCGCATAGAAGATCGTCGCCACGTCAAATTCGCCCGCGTCAAAGCGGTTCAGCACGTCCTGCGCGATGTTTTGCGCATCACCATAGCCGATCTTTTTGACTTCGCTGAGGTCAACGTGACCGACCAGATGGTCGCCCAAGTCACGCCGCAGCGCATCACGGCCTTTTTTGCCAACGGTGAGGATTTTCACCTCTTTGCCCTGGGCCAGCAGTTCACGCGCATGGGCTTTCGCCTTCTTCGCGATGTTGCTGTTGAAGCCGCCGCACAGCCCGCGTTCGGCGGTCATGACCACCAGCAGATGCACTTTGTCTTCACCCGTGCCGCTGAGCAGCTTAGGCGCGCTGTCGGAACCGCCAACGCTGGCCGCGAGCCCTGCCATCACGGCATTGAACCGCTCAGTATAGGGACGCGAAGCCTCGGCAGCCTCCTGCGCGCGGCGAAGTTTCGCCGCGGCAACCATTTGCATGGCCTTGGTGATCTTGCGGGTCGATTTGACCGACGCGATCCTGTTCTTCAGGTCCTTGAGATTTGGCATTGCCTTATCTCCCGTTTAAGCGAAGTCGGCGGCGAAACCGTCAATGGCGGCTTTGATCTTCTCTTCCAACTCGCCTTTGACCTTGCGGTCATTGTTGGTGATGTCCTTGAGAAGGTCGTCGTGCTTGCTGCGCAGATGCGCCAGCAGGCCTGCCTCGAAACGGCCAACCTCCGACACGTCCACCTTGTCGAGATAGCCATGCGTACCGGCGTAGATCACGCAGACGATTTCCGAGTTGGTCAGCGGCGCGTACTGCGGCTGCTTCATCAGTTCGGTCAGACGTGCACCACGGTTCAGCAGCTGCTGAGTTGCGGCGTCAAGGTCGGAGCCAAACTGAGCAAAAGCTGCCATTTCGCGGTACTGAGCCAGCGACAGTTTCACCGGGCCAGCAACGCTCGACATCGCCTTAGTCTGAGCCGAGGAGCCAACACGCGAAACCGACAGACCGGTGTTCACGGCAGGACGGATGCCTTGGTAGAACAATTCGGTCTCAAGGAAGATCTGACCGTCGGTGATCGAGATCACGTTGGTCGGAATAAACGCGGACACGTCGCCACCTTGGGTTTCGATGATCGGCAGAGCCGTCAGCGAGCCGTTGCCAGCTTCGTCACCCAGCTTCGCGGAACGCTCAAGCAGGCGGGAGTGGAGATAGAAAACGTCGCCAGGGTAAGCTTCACGGCCCGGTGGGCGGCGCAGCAGCAGGGACATCTGACGGTAGGACACGGCCTGTTTGGAGAGGTCATCATAGATGATCAGGGCGTGACGGCCATTGTCGCGGAAATGCTCTGCCATCGCGGTCGCGGCGTAGGGCGCGAGGAACTGCATCGGAGCAGGCTCGGACGCGGTCGCGGCCACAACGATCGAGTAGTCGATCGCGCCGGTTTCTTCGAGCTTTTTCACAAGCTGAGCAACGGTCGAACGCTTCTGGCCGATGGCGACATACACGCAGTACATCTTTTTGCCTTCGTCGTCGCCAGCAGCGGCGTTAACCTGCGCTTGGTTCAGCATCGCGTCGAGGGCGACAGCGGTTTTACCGGTCTGACGGTCACCAATGATCAGCTCACGCTGGCCACGGCCGATTGGGATCATCGCGTCAACGGACTTGAGGCCAGTCGCCATCGGCTCATGCACCGATTTACGCGGGATGATGCCCGGCGCTTTGACGTCGGCGATGCCGCGCTTGGTGGCGCCAATGGGGCCTTTGCCGTCAATGGGGTTACCCAGACCGTCAACAACGCGGCCCAGCAGTTCGTCACCGATTGGCACGTCCACGATGGAGTTGGTGCGCTTGACGGTGTCGCCTTCTTTGATGTCACGGTCGGAACCGAAGATAACAACACCGACGTTGTCCGCTTCGAGGTTCAGGGCCATGCCCTGAATGCCGCCGGGGAATTCGACCATTTCACCGGCCTGAACGTTGTCCAGACCATAGACGCGGGCGATACCGTCACCGACGGAGAGAACGCGACCCACTTCGGCCACTTCGGTTTCCTGACCGAAATCCTTGATCTGGTCTTTCAGGATCGCAGAAATCTCTGCTGCTTGGATACCCATTTATCCGACCTCTTTCATTACATTCTGGAGGGAATTGAGCTTGGAACGGATCGACGTATCGATCATTTTCGAGCCCACTTTGACGACAAGACCGCCGATGAGGCTTTCATCAACGGTCGCATGAAGTGATACTTTTTTGCCGGTGGAGGCATTGAGCGACTTGGTCAGCTTGTCCGACTGCGTCTTAGTCAGCGCCTTGGCCGTGGTGACATCAGCGGTGATCTCGCCTTTGGCTTCGGCAATCGTTTCGCGCAGCGCTTTGACCAGCGCGGGCAGCACAAACAGACGACGCTTTTGCGCCATCAGCGCCAGCGTGCTCGCCATGGTCTTGGTCAGGCCCATTTTGTCGGCCAGCACTTTGATCGCCTGCGCCTGCTGTTCGCGCGTATA
This sequence comes from Sulfitobacter sp. HI0027, assembly GCF_001634775.1. Classification (NCBI taxonomy): domain Bacteria; kingdom Pseudomonadati; phylum Pseudomonadota; class Alphaproteobacteria; order Rhodobacterales; family Roseobacteraceae; genus Sulfitobacter; species Sulfitobacter sp. HI0027. The sequence continues at coordinate 65,156 of NZ_LWER01000230.1, read as the reverse complement.
AAGCGGCGAAGTGATCAGGCGCTGAAAGTCATCGCTGTCGGTCAAGGCCGCTTCAAGCGCGGTAAGATCGCCCTCGATGGCATCGACCTGATTGGCCTCGCGGGCCAGATCATACACGGCTGTCGCATAACGTTCCGCGATGCCGGTGGAAATGGAAGCAGGTTCGGACACGTCCATCCTCTCGTTCAATAAGCGCCGGATATGCGAAGATGTCGCGTCACCAGCAGTTGGCGCGGCTTGAAGTTACCCAAGACGTCTAAATCAGGGGCGATGTAGCAGACAGGTTCACGCCCGGCAACACAGTATAGGCAGGTAATGTCCCGGCGTGCTGCAATATTGCAAGGGCGGCGGCCTGTCGCGGCTCTTTGCCGCAGAAAAATGCTGGCTTTGTCACCACGGATGTGCGGACAGGCGAATCCTCCGCCGCTCACTTTAGGCCCTAAGTCTACATTGCTCTGGGGGGCTTAGACCGGTTTAGCCTGCGGCTCAGTCATGCCCTCCAGCACCCCGATGGCGCGCCTTGCGGTGCTGCGCTGCGGACGGCCTCGTGGTGGATAGACCAGTTTCGTGGCCTCCACCAAGATCGCACCGCCGCCCATCATCGTTGGCATTTGGCGACCTATTCTCTCAAACAAAGGCGCTGATTTCATCCAGATTCGCTGCTGTGAAGGGAACTGGAACAGTGCGCCAAGATGCCTTTCGGGAAGAAACTGATGTTTGCGGAGCTGCGTTTCCAACTGCCCCGGCGAATAGGGCCGCCCATAGCCAAAAGGCGTGCGATCCCGCCGCGCCCACATGCCCGCACGGTTTGGCACAATAAACAGCGCTTTGCCCCCCGGCCCCAGTACGCGCCAGCATTCATCCAACAATTCACTCGGCCGTTCCGACGTCTCAAGCCCATGCATCAACACCAGCTTATCCACCGCCCCCGTCTCTACCGGCCAAAGCGTCTCTTCGGTCAGGACCGAGGTATTCGGCATCCCCGCGGGCCAAGGCATCACGCCTTGCGGGCCGGGCATCAGCACCATCACGCGCCGGGCATCGGCCAGATAGGGCCGCAGCAGGGGTGCTGCAAAGCCAAAGCCCACGACGGTTTGCCCCTTCGCCTCGGGCCACAACTCCAACAAGCGCCCGCGCAAGGATTTCTGCGCCGCACGTCCCAACGCGCTGCGATAATAGAAATTGCGCAGATCCTGTACATCAAGATGCATTGCAGCCCGCCTTGGTGAGTGTCACTCTAACCCGACCATAACAACACAGCGAGGTAAGACGCCATGGCCTTTGATCTGGTCACGATTCCCTGTCTGTCGGACAACTACGCTTTCCTGCTGCGCGACCATGACAGCGGCGCCGTGGCGCTGGTCGATGTACCCGAAGCCGCCCCGATCATGGCAGAGCTTGATCGCCGGGGCTGGACGCTGAGCCAAGTTTGGTTAACCCACCACCACCCCGACCATGTCCAAGGGCTGGCCGAACTGCTGACCCGCTTCCCCGCCGAGGTGATCGGGGCCAAGGCCGACGCCCACCGCCTGCCCCCGCTAGACCGCGACGTGGCAGAGGGCGACACCGTTGAACTTGGCGCGCTAAAGGCCGAGGTGCTGGATGTTTCAGGCCACACCGTCGGCCATATCGCCTTTCACGTGCCGGATACCAAAGCGGCCTTTACCGCCGACAGCCTCATGGCGCTTGGCTGTGGCCGTCTGTTCGAAGGCACGCCCGCGCAGATGTGGGACAGTCTACAAAAGCTGGCCGCCCTACCCGGCGATACGACGATCTGCTCGGGCCACGAATACACCGCCGCCAACGCAAAATTCGCCCTGACCGTTGATCCGCAGAACCCGGCGCTTATATCAAGGGCCAAGGACATCGACAGCGCCCGCGCCAAGGGGCAGCCGACCGTCCCCTCGCCGCTTTCACTGGAACTAGAAACCAATCCCTTCCTGCGCCCGGGCGATCCCGCCATTCGCGCGACATTGGGGATGCCAGACGCCACCGACACAGAAGTGTTCACCGAAATCCGCAGGCGCAAAGACCAGTTCTGAATGCCTGCAATCATGGCCCAAAGTCCTCGCTCACGGCAAATGTGACCGATTCGGACCAGAATCTTCTTGAAGATGGGCGATGATCAACCAAACTCTAATACTATGAGGCCATGGTCGGACCGGGGCCTGAGATATCTCAGCACCTCACCGACCCCGATCGAAAAGGAGCACGCCCGTGCCTTCATTCTCGACTACACTTGAGCAGGCAATCCACGCGGCCCTCGCGCTGGCAAACGCCCGCCGCCACGAATTTGCAACGCTCGAACATCTGCTGCTGGCCTTGCTCGACGAACCCGACGCCGTGCAGGTCATGAAAGCCTGTTCCGTTGATGTCTCTGACCTGCGCGAAACACTGGTCGAATTCGTCGACGATGATCTGAGCAACCTGATCACCGACATCGACGGTTCCGAAGCGGTGCCCACGGCGGCCTTCCAGCGCGTGATCCAGCGCGCCGCGATCCACGTGCAATCCTCGGGCCGGACCGAAGTGACGGGCGCGAACGTGCTGGTCGCCATCTTCGCCGAACGCGAAAGCAACGCCGCCTACTTCCTGCAAGAACAGGATATGACCCGCTATGACGCGGTGAACTTTATCGCCCATGGCGTCGCCAAAGACCCGGCATATGGTGAATCCCGCCCCGTCACAGGCGCACCAGAAGCCGAAGAAGAGGCCCAAGGCGTCACCGATGGCGACAAGAAGGAATCCGCGCTGGCGAAATATTGCGTGGACCTCAACGCCAAATCCCGCGAGGGCGATATCGATCCGCTGATCGGCCGCGAGGGTGAGGTTGAGCGCTGCATTCAAGTGCTCTGCCGCCGCCGCAAGAACAACCCGCTGCTGGTGGGTGATCCGGGCGTGGGCAAAACCGCCATCGCCGAGGGGCTGGCACGCAAGATCGTCGCCGGCGAAACGCCCGAGGTTCTGGCCAACACCACGATCTACTCGCTCGACATGGGCGCGTTGCTGGCTGGCACCCGCTACCGCGGCGATTTCGAGGAACGGCTGAAAGCTGTCGTGACCGAGCTGGAAGAACATAAAGACGCGGTGCTTTTCATCGACGAAATCCACACCGTGATCGGTGCCGGTGCCACTTCAGGCGGCGCGATGGATGCCTCCAACCTGCTGAAGCCCGCGCTTCAGGGCGGCAAGCTGCGTACCATGGGCTCCACCACCTATAAGGAGTTCCGCCAGCACTTTGAGAAAGACCGCGCGCTGTCGCGCCGGTTCCAGAAAATCGACGTAAGCGAGCCTTCGGTCGAAGACGCCACCAAGATCCTCAAGGGGCTGAAACCCTATTTCGAGGAGCATCACAGCGTCAAATACACCTCCGACGCGATCAAGACCTCTGTCGAACTGGCGCACCGCTATATCAACGACCGCAAGCTGCCTGACTCAGCGATCGACGTGATCGACGAAGCGGGTGCCGCACAGCATCTCGTGGCCGCCTCCAAGCGCCGCAAGACCATCGGCACCAAGGAGGTCGAAGCCGTGGTGGCCAAGATCGCCCGCATCCCGCCGAAAAACGTCTCCAAGGACGACGTGGTGGTGCTGAAGGATCTGGAAAGCTCGCTCAAGCGGGTGGTCTTTGGGCAGGACGATGCCATCGTGGCGCTGTCTTCGGCCATCAAACTGTCCCGCGCGGGCCTGCGCGAGCCGGACAAACCCATCGGCAACTACCTCTTCGCCGGACCAACCGGTGTGGGTAAAACCGAGGTGGCCAAGCAACTGGCCGACACGCTGGGGGTGGAACTGCTGCGCTTCGACATGTCGGAGTATATGGAGAAGCACGCCGTCTCTCGTCTGATCGGCGCGCCTCCGGGCTATGTCGGTTTTGACCAGGGTGGCATGCTGACCGATGGCGTGGACCAGCATCCGCACTGCGTGCTGCTGCTCGACGAGATGGAGAAGGCGCATCCGGATGTCTACAACATCCTGTTGCAGGTGATGGACCACGGCAAGCTGACCGATCACAACGGCCGCACAGTGGATTTCCGCAATGTGGTACTGATCATGACCTCCAACGCTGGTGCTTCCGAGCAGGCGAAAGAGGCCGTGGGCTTTGGCCGCGAACGTCGCACCGGTGAAGACACCGCCGCGATTGAGCGGACCTTCACGCCGGAGTTCCGCAACCGTCTCGACGCTGTCATCAGCTTCGCACCGCTGCCGAAATCGGTGATCCTGCGGGTGGTCGAAAAGTTCGTGCTGCAACTCGAAGCGCAACTGATGGACCGCAACGTGACCATCGAACTCAGCAAGAAGGCCGCCGAATGGCTTGCCGACAAGGGCTACGACGACAAGATGGGCGCCCGCCCCTTAGGCCGCGTGATCCAAGAGCACATCAAAAAGCCGCTGGCCGAGGAACTGCTCTTTGGCAAACTGGCCAAAGGCGGTGTGGTCAAGGTTGGCGTCAAGGACGACGCGCTGACGCTCAAGGTCTTGGGCACCGAAAGCAAGCGCCTGTCAGGTGATCGGCCCCCGCTGCTCACCGCGGAATGATCACACGGGCCGCGCTGGCCCTGATCCTCTCCTCCGCCAGCCCTGCGCTGGCGGAGGATGTGCAACTGGCCTTCCCGCTGGATTGCACCCTCGGGCAGGATTGCCACATCCAACAATATATGGACCAAGACCCAAGTGCCGCGGCGCACGATTACCGCTGTTCGAGGCTGACCTATGACGAACACAAGGGCACCGATTTCGCCCTACCCGACCGCGCAGCGATGGCGGCAGGTGTCACCGTTCGCGCAGCGGCGGCTGGCGTGGTCAAAGGGCTGCGAGACGGCATGGCCGATGGCGCGCCACTCTCGGAAGTCCAAGGGCGCGAATGCGGCAACGGCGTGGTCATCGACCTCGGCCGCGGGTGGGAAACACAGTACTGCCACCTGAAACGCGGGTCACTGCGCGTGACGGACGGGCAAGCGGTCGCTGTCGGCGACGCTCTCGGGCTGGTCGGCCAGTCCGGCAAGGCCGCCTTCCCGCATCTTCACCTTTCGCTGCGCCACAATGGCAACCCGGTTGATCCATTCGCCCCCGAAGGCAACCCTTGCGAGGAACCAGTTAAGTCGCTCTGGGAAGACACCCCGCCCTACCGCCCCGGCGGGCTGATCGCGCTCGGCTTTGCGGACCGCATTCCCAGCTATGATGAAATCAAGGCGGGCGATGCCAATCACGACACCCTCCCCAAGGATGCGCCTGCCTTGGTCATCTACGGTTACAGCTATGGCACCCAAAAGAACGACGTGCTGCGCCTCAGCCTTGCGGGGCCAAGCGGCACCGTGATCGAAAGGGATGTGGTGCTAGAGAAACCGCAGGCGCAGTCGTTTCGTGCCATCGGCAAACGCGCCGCCGCCGGAACATGGCCCGCCGGGCGCTATCGCGGCACGGTTACCCTGCTGCGCGATGGCCGGGTGATTGACGAAAAGACCGGCGCGTTGACGCTGCAATAGACCGGCTTTCCCCCGCTCACTTTTCGGTAAATTTAAGCTCGATCCGCCGGTTCTGCGCCCGCGCGGCTTCGGTATTGCCCTCGGCCACGGGCTGGTACTGGCCAAAGCCATTGGCCGCCAAACGATCCGGCGCGATGCCAAGGAAGTTGACCATATATTTGACCACCGACAGCGCCCGCGCTTGGCTCAACTCCCAATTGTCCGCGAACGCCCCAAAGCCGGAAAGCGGCACATTATCGGTATGGCCATCGACACGGATCACCCAGTCGATCTCTGCCGGGATCTCGTCTACCACGCTGCGCAGAATGCCCGCCACCTTGGCAATCTCGCCTTGCCCGTCTTGGCTCAGCACCGCACTGCCCGGCCCGAAAAGCACCTCGGAAGAGAAGACAAATCGGTCGCCTTCGATCCGCACGCCCTCCTGATTGCCCAGAAGGTCACGCAACCGGCCAAAGAATTCCGAGCGGTACTGGGCGAGGTTCTTGCTCTCCTCCTCCAGCCGCTTGCGCTCTGCCGCTTCGAGCTCGGCGCGACGCCGTTCCTCTGCCGCCACCCGTGCCAGCGCTGTGTTCAACTCGGACCCGAGCGATTGCAACTCAACCGACCTTGCCGCATCCCGCGCCACGGCATCGTCGAGCAGCGCCTGTAGGTTGCCCAGTTGCGCGCGCAGCTCCGCGACCTGCTGGTTCAGCAATTCGGTCTGACGCTGGGCCTCGGCGCTGACCGCCTTCTCGTCGGCCAAGGTCTTTTCGGCCTGCGCCAGTAGAGCGGCGCGGCGCTCGGCGGCGGTGGTCTTGTCCTCGGCCAGCGTCTCAGCGGCAAGCTTTGCCGCCAGCGCCTGCGCCAGACGTTCGCGCAGATCCGACTGCGAGCCGCTCAGTGCTTCGCCCTCTTGTTCAAGGCTCTGCACGCGGGCCAGCGCCTCGGCCAAGCGGGCATTCAACGCCTGCTCGGTCACCTCCGCCTGCGACAGTTGTGTGCGCAAGTCCTCTTCGGTGCCCTCTGCCGCGTCCAACTCTTCGGCCAGCGCGGCACGCTCGGCCTCCAGACCTGCACTGCTTTGTTCAGCCGTCTCCAAGCTCAGCAGAGCTGCGGCGAGTTCACTGTCCAGATCGCTTCGCGCCGCGCGCGCGGCGGCCAGCAAGGTCAAGGTGTCTTCGGCCTTCTTGCGCTGCGCCTCAAGCGAGAGGGTCATGGCCGTCAATTCCGCATCCGCATCCTCAAGCCGGTCGCGCAATGCCTGCGCCGCTGCGGCTTCGGCCAGACGGGCGGCTTCCTCGGCGCTGAGCGCCTCTTCGGCCTCTAACACCTCGGCGTTGAGTGCTGCGACCTCCGCCTCGGATTCAGCGTTTTGGGCACGCAGATCGGCCACCAGCGCATCCAACGCCTCGCGCTTTGCCGCGGCCAGCCGGGCCGTTTCCGCCTGCGCGTCGATCTCGTCCCGCGCGGTGCTCAGCGCGAGGTTCAGCGCCTCTTGCTCATCCAGCAACGCGGCTTCGCGATCTTCCAAGCTTCCGATCCGCGCCTGATCTTCGGCCTGCGAAGCCAGAAGGGCCGCCACCCGCGCCTCGAACCCGGTGATCTCGGCCTCCGCGGCCTGCAACGCGGCCTCTTGGGCGTCGCGTTCAGAGGTCAGCCCGGCGATCACCGCTTCTTGGCGCGACACCTCATCGCGGGCATCGTTCAGTGAGGCATTCAGTGCCCCAAGCCGGGCTTCCAGCCGCGCGGTGGTGCGTTCCTCGACGCCAAGCGCTTGGGCAAGGGCCGCGACCTCTCCGGCCAATTCGTTCAACTCGCTCTCTTGGCCGCTGATGCGTTCGGTCAGGACGAACTGCACGACCATAAAGATCGTCAACACGAACATCAGAACCAGCAAAAGCCCGGTCATCGCATCGACGAACCCCGGCCAGATCGAGCCCTGAAACCGTGCGCCTGTCCGCCGGGAAAGTGCCATTACTGGTCCCCGCCACCGGGGACATCGCCGGCCCGCAGGCGACGGGCCTCAGGCGCGCGCTGCCCGGAAAGCGCCTTGGCCAGCAGTGAGATATCCTTGCGGAATTCGGCCATCGTCTCTTGCCGCCCGGCAGAAATCTCTTCGAGAATGCGCAGCATCTGCACGTCGATTGAGCGCAGCCGCATCCGCCTTTCCGCGTCGATCCCCTCGCCCGCCACTTGCCCTTCGAGCACGGCAATCAACCGGTCTTGCCCGTCGGCCACCCGATCAAGCGCGCTGTTCGTCGTCGTGTCATGCTCCATCCGCGTGGTCATCCGGTCAACGGCATCGGCAAGCTTGCCCAGCTTGTCGTCCACCATGGCGCGGCTGACGTCGGACTGGGTGAACATCTGCTGCATCTCGGCCATCTGTTCGACCATCTGGTCCATCACGCTGGCCATGATATTTTGGTCGCCCACATCGTCGCCCGAGGTCAGCCCGACCCGCGTGATGGAGCTCAACCAATCTTCGAGCTCTTGGTAGAAACGGTTCTGACCGTGGCCCGCAAAAAGCTCCAACAGCCCGACGACGAGAGAACCCGCAAGCCCCAAAAGCGATGAGCCAAAGGCCACGCCCATGCCGCCTAACTGCGCCTCAAGCCCGGTCATCAGGCGACCAAAGACATCAACCCCTGCCTCCCCCTCGCCGGGGGCGAGCGAGCGGATCGTGTCGACCACAGCGGGCACGGTCGTAGCAAGCCCGTAGAAGGTGCCGAGAAGACCGAGGAAAATCAGCATGTTGACGATGTAGCGCGTGATCTCGCGTACTTCGTCAATACGTGATGCAACGGAATCAAGGATCGAACGGGTTGAGGCCGTGCTGACCTGCATCCGCGCACCGCGTTGGCGCAACAGCGACGCCAAAGGCGCCAGCAGCTGTGGCGGTTGCGCGTCGGGTTCGGCGTTGTCGGCGGCGAAATCCTCGATCCAGCGGACCGAGCCGATCAGCTGCGTCACCTGATAGAAACAGGCCAGCACACCGACGACGAAAACAAAGATGATGACCCCGTTAAGCCATGGGTTCGCGGCAAAGATCGGCAGCACACTGGGCAGGGCCAAAAAAGCGCCCACGCCGGTCAATGCCAATACGATCAGCATCAGAGAAATCTGACGCACCGGTTGTGAAAACTGCGGTTTTGCCTTGCGGTCTGGCTGTGCCATGCGGCCTTTCCTGACCCTCTATTCTGCTCTTGGCGCAGCTTACACTGAAACAGCGAAGAGTTGCCAAGTTTTTATGAGGCTAAAGCCTTTACGCGATCATGCAACCACTCCAACGCGGGGTCATGCAAGCCCACTTCGGAAAGATGCACGGCAGTGTTGATTAAATACTCGGTATTTGGCCCGCGGCCGCCTACGGCGCGTGCAATGATCTGGGCCTGTTCTTCCAGTGGCAAGCCGCCGCAATATTGGTCATGCGCCGCGTCGATCACATAGGTCACCGCCTCCACGTCGCGGCCATCGGTCAGATGCACGGTGAGGTTTTTCTCGACATAGGCCGAGGAGATCAGCTCACGTTCGCGCAGATAGTCCAGCGTCTGCGCCTCCTGCCCCGGAGCCACGCGCATCGCCATGCCTTCGCAGGCCGAGCGGACAGATTCGTCGAGCGCCAGCACCAACCCCGGCTGCTCCACCGTGCCGCGGTGGTGGATCGAGCGCATGCAGAACGACCGCGCATAGCCCGGCAGCGTGGCGATCACGCTTTCCGCCACCTCAAAACCCGGGTTCCACAAAAGGCTGCCATAGCCAAATACCCACATTGTCATCCTGCTGGTCCTTTCTGCTGGCCTTCGGTAAACCGCATCTGAAGCACGATTTGAAGGGCTATCGAAATGCGGAAACTGGTTTGGCTGCTGATTGTGCTCGCCGTACTTTGGGGCGCGTGGTGGGCCACTGCGACGACGCAGATGCAAAGCACCCTGACCGGCCTGCTCGACACCCGCCGCGCGGCGGGGTGGGAGGTGACGCTCAAGGACATCAGCAAATCGGGATTCCCCCTCGCCTTGCAAAACCGGCTGAGCGGGCTTGCCGTGGCGGCCCCCGCCCGCGGCTTAGCATTTGAGGCCCCGCAGCTTGATCTTTCCGCCCCGGTCTGGTGGCCCGGCGACCTTTCTGCGCGCGCCTCGGTCGCAAGCGCCGCGCTGCCTGCAGGCGCGCTGCCCTTGACGCTGAACATACGTGACCTGCGTGCCGAGTTGGCGCTGCACCCCGGGACCACGCTGCAACTCGAAGCGATTGAGTTCCGCAGCACGCATCTTGAGGTCAATGGCCCCGACGGGCTGTTGCTGGAAGCCGAAGAGCCCCGGATGCGGGTCACGCAATCTTCGGGCGCGGCGCGGGACTATGACATTGCCTTGCTGCCCGGCGGCATCACCCCCGGCCCGCTGCTGCGCAAGGTTCTGGGGGACGGCGCGGTGCAGCCCGGCGGGCAGCCGATCCTGTCTGCGCGGATGGCCGTGACCTTTGCCCGCCCGCTGGATCGTCACAGCGCGGTGGCGGGCACCCTGCCGCAGATCGACGCGCTGACGGTTGAGAATGTCGATGCCGCATGGGGCGACGTGGCTCTGGGCGCCGAAGGGGCGCTGACCTTTGATGCCGAGGGCATTCCCGAAGGGGTGCTAAGCCTGCGGGTCACCAATTGGTCCAAACTGCTTGATGCGGGCGAACGTGGGGGTTTCCTGCCGCCCTCCATGCGCGGGCAGGTGAATACCATGCTGCGGCTGTTGGAGGCGCGAGGTGGCACGCCAGGCGGGCTTGATCTTGATCTGGTCTTTGCCGATGGGCAGATGGTCCTTGCGGGCCTTCCGCTTGGCCCGGCACCGCGATTGATCCAGCCGTAAGCGGGCCTTAGCGGCAGTAGCTGCCGCTGCGATACCGCGCCGTGTCGAAATGGAAATGGTCTTGGTGATAGCGGTCTGCTTCTGGCCCAAGCACCGTGCCGAACGGCCCGCAAGCACCCCGGTGCATCCGCCGCATCGCCTTGCTGCTGCGGCGGGCGCGCCAGCCTTTCAACACGGTGATCAAGCTACCGTCCGCCAGTTCAAACCCGGAGATATCAATCGCGCGGCCCTTACCGTGCTCGGATATCTTGCCGCCTTTGTGGTTGTTCCGCGTCCGGCAAGCGTAATGCGCCGCGACCCTTAGCTCTTTCAGCCCGCCGCCCTGTCCTGCCAAAGCGGGCACCGCCGACTGGCGCACCCATGTGTCCAGCGCCTTGGCCGTAGTGCAATCCATCACCGCGGCATTGCTGAGCTTGATGCCTGAGACGGAGCGCACTTTGACCGCGTTCTCGACTCCGCAACCGTTGATCTTGCCGGGCACCCGGCCCACCGGCGTGCCCTGTATTGCCAAGTCTCCGCAAACCGCCCCCTTGGCCAACATCTGCCGACGTGCGCGGGCGGCTTTCTCGATTTTGCGGCTGCGCAGCGCGGGGCGAAGCGAATTTTCCAACCCCCGCCCCCCTTCAGCAGCAGCACGGGCGGCGGGGTCACGCTTGGGCTGTTCAATCGCGCCCGAGGGAACGACGATCAGCGGCAAGGTATCCCCATTGTCCCGCGGAACCGGGCGTTGCGAACTGTCCGGCCCCGCGGCCAGGGCCATCTGCCCCAGCACGATCAGCGGCAGGACAGCCCAGCCCTTCATGACTTGCGTGCCCCTCGGCCAAAGTCGGGCGCGTCGGTGTCCTGCCCCGCCTCGATAATGCCGCGCCGGATCGCGCGGGTGCGGGTAAAATAGGCGTGCAGATGATCGCCGTCGCCGGTGCGGATCGCGCGTTGCAGGGCAAAAAGTTCTTCGGTGAAGCGGCCAAGGATCTCCAGCGTGGCGTCTTTGTTGGTCAGGAACACATCGCGCCACATGGTCGGATCGCTCGCCGCGATCCGGGTGAAGTCCCGAAAACCGGCGGCGGAATATTTGATGACTTCGCTGTCGGTCACCCGGCGCAGGTCGTCGGCCACGCCCACCATCGTATAGGCGATGAGGTGCGGCGCATGAGAGGTGACCGCAAGCACCAGATCGTGATGCTCGGCGTCCATCTCTTCGACATTGGCGCCCGCCCCTTCCCAAAGCGCGCGCAGCCGCGCGATGGCGTCCTTGTCTGTCCCCTCGACTGGGACCAGCAGACACCAACGGTTGTCGAAAAGCTCGGCAAAGCCGCTGCGCGGGCCGGAATGCTCGGTTCCTGCCAGCGGGTGAGCGGGGATGAAATGCGCGCCTTCGGGCAGATGCGGCCCCACCTGCGCGATCACATCGGCCTTGACCGAGCCCACATCCGTCACCGTGGCACCGGAGGCCAGATGCGGCGCGATTTCGGCGGCGACGGCCCCCATGACGCCGACCGGTACGCAGAGCACCACCAGATCGGCGCCCCTAACGGCTTCGGCGGCGCTGTCGCAGACCCGGTCGCAGAGGCCGATCTCGCGCGCCGTGGCGCGGGTCTCGTCGCTACGGGCATAGCCTGTGACTTCGCCCGCCAGCCCGCCGCGTTTCATCGCCCAGAAAAGCGACGAGGCGATCAGCCCCAGCCCGATCAGAGCGACCCTGTCATAGACCTGCGCCATCAGCTGCCTCCCTTAAATTGCCGCACCGCATGGACCACGCGGCGGCAGGCGCTTTCGTCGCCTACGGTGATGCGCAAGCAGTTGGGCAAGTTGTATCCCGCCACCCGGCGCACGATCAAACCTTGGGACTTGAGGTAGTCGTCGCAGGCTTCCGCCTCGGCCTGGTTGGCGAAACGGGCCAGCACGAAATTGGCGAGCGAGACATCCGAGGGCACGCCGATCTCTGCCAGCGCATCGGCGAGCCATGTGCGCCAGCGGGCGTTCTCGGCACGGCAATGGTCGGTATAGGCCCGATCACGCATCGCCGCTTCGGCGGCGTTGAGTGCTGCCTGCGAGAGGTTGAACGGCCCCCGCACGCGGTTGAGCACGTCGATCACATGGGCGGGTCCATAGCCCCAACCGATGCGCAGACCGCCCAGCCCGTAGAGCTTGGAAAAGGTGCGCGTCATCACGACGTTATCGCGCCGGTCCACCAGTGCGGCTCCGCCGTCGTAGCCCTCGACATATTCGGCATAGGCCCCGTCGAGCACCAAAAGCGCCTGCGGCGGCAGCCCCTCGGCCAGCCGTTCGATCTCAGCCAAACCGATCATCGTGCCGGTGGGGTTGTTAGGGTTGGCGATGAACACCAACCGCGTCGCATCGGTACAGGCGGCGAGGATCGCATCGACATCCGTCACCCGCTCACGCTCGGGCACCTCCACGGGCGTGGCGCCGGCGGCGAGGGCAGAGATGCGGTACATGGCAAAGCCGTGTTCGGTGTGCACCACCTCGGTCCCCGGTCCGGCATAGGCTTGGCAAAGGAAGGCGATGATTTCATCCGAGCCCGCGCCGCAGATGATCCGCCCCGCATCAAGGCCCAGTACCTCGGCGATGGCGGCGCGCAGCGCGCTATGATCGGAAGACGGGTAGCGATGCAGATCATAGGCCGCGCGGCGATAGGCTTCGACGGCGGCAGGGCTTGGCCCCAGCGGGTTTTCGTTCGAGCTGAGTTTGACCACATTATCAAGGCCCGCGACATGCGCCGCACCCCCTTGGTAAAGGTCAATCTCCATAATGCCCGGTTGCGGTGCGATCTGTGTCATCTCGCTCTTTTCCTCACGCTACTGCCGCCCTTCTATCGGGGCGACAGCGGTGATGCCAGAATCATTCTGCATCCGCGCGTCCGCCGGACAGCCTGTTGCATCGCTGCGCCCCGGCCCAGCCCCGCGCAAAGAAAAAGGCCGCGCGGTTTGCACCACGCGGCCTTTCGATTGTCGACGGGCGAAGAAACTTAGTTCTTCGCGTAGAATTCCACGACGAGGTTCGGCTCCATCACAACCGGGTATGGCACGTCGGACAGGCCGGGTGTGCGCACGAAGGTTGCTGTCAGCTTGGAGTGATCCGTCTCAAGGTAGTCAGGCACGTCACGCTCGGGCAGCTGAACCGCTTCCAGAACGGAAGCCAACTGCTTGGAACGGTCACGCACTTCGATCACGTCACCCTCTTTCACGCGGTAGGAGGGGATGTTCACTTTTTTGCCGTTCACACGAACGTGGCCGTGGTTCACGAACTGGCGCGCTGCGAAAACGGTTGCAACGAACTTGGCGCGGTACACAACGGCGTCCAGACGACGCTCCAGCAGACCGATCAGGTTTTCACCTGTATCGCCTTTAACACGCTCGGCTTCGCCGTAGATGCGACGGAACTGCTTTTCGGTCAGGTCGCCGTAGTAGCCCTTGAGCTTCTGCTTGGCGCGCAGCTGGATACCGAAATCGGAAATCTTGCCTTTACGGCGCTGGCCGTGCTGGCCGGGGCCGTATTCACGACGGTTCACCGGGGACTTCGGACGGCCCCAGATGTTTTCGCCCATGCGGCGGTCTAGTTTGTGCTTGGCAGCTGTGCGTTTTGTCACGGCTGTTCTCCTTTATAAGGCCCCGAGGGGCGGTAAAGGGCGTTGTCCTTTGGCCGAAGCCCGACAGGGTTCCCCTTGCGGGGTCCACCAACACCAATGAAGGGGCGCTTATACGGTGCCGTGGCGGGGAGTCAACGGGGGATTTCAGCGAAGACGATACGCCCTGCCTTAACGCGCCATCGCCGCACAGGGGCCGTGGCGGTGGCAGGTCAGAATATGATCGTTCACCAGCCCGCAGGCCTCCATCCACGCATAGGTGATCGTCGGTCCGCAAAATTTAAAACCGGCTTTCTTCAGGTCTTTGCTCACCTGTTCTGACAGCGCAGTTTTCGGCGGCACCTCAGCCTGTGTGGCAAAGCCGGGCTGTAACGGCACCCCATCCACATAGCGCCACATGAAGCTGTCAAAGCCCCCGCGTGCCTCCAGCTCCTGCCAAGCACGGGCATTGGTGATCGCGGCCTCAATCTTGCCCCGGTGCCGGATAATGCCCGGATTGCCCAGCAGGCGCGTGACATCCGCCTCGCCCCACTCGGCAATCTGATGCGGATCAAACCCGGCGAAAGCGGCGCGAAAGTTATCGCGTTTTTTAAGGATCGTGATCCAGCTTAGCCCGGCCTGAAATCCGTCGAGGATGAGCTTTTGCCACAACGCACGGCTGTCATATTCGGGCACACCCCATTCGGTGTCATGATAAGCTTGGTAAATCGGGTCATCCCCGGCCCAGTCACAGCGCTGCATCTTAACCCTCCCGCGTGATCCACCGCGGAAATCACCGCTGATTAAGACCGTGTTATCACCTTTGCGCCCATACCCAAAGCAGGACAGAAAGAAGAGTACCGCCGTGCCCCGTCGATTCCAACGCCCTATCGCCGATATCCCCCCCGGAGGGGACAGCCCGCTTAACCATGCGATAACGCAACGCGATGCCGCGACCCTAGAAATGGTGCGCGACGCCGTGGCGCACCGTCAGACCCTGCTGGCCTTCCAGCCGGTCATGCGGGCCAGCGATCCGACGTCCATCGCCTTTCATGAGGGGTTGATCCGCCTGCTTGACCCCACTGGCCGCGTGATTCCGGCCAAGGATTTCATGCCGGTCATTGAAGATACAGAAACGGGTCGGCAGGTGGATGTTCTGGCCCTGCGCCTTGGCCTGAACGCGCTGCACCACCACCCCGGATTGCGGCTGTCGATCAATATGTCGGCCCGTTCCATCGGGTATCAGGAATGGACCCGCGTCTTGCGCCACTGGCTGGCCCGCGACGCGACCTTGGGCGAACGGCTGATTCTAGAGATTACCGAAAGCTCGGCCATGATGGTGCCGGAACTGGTGGCGAACTTTATGGATCAATTGCAGCCCTATGGCATTTGCTTTGCCATGGATGATTTCGGCGCGGGGCAAACCGCGATCCGCTATTTCAAGGATTTCTACTTCGACATCCTGAAACTTGACGGACAGTTCATTCGGGGCATCGCGACGAACCCCGACAACCGCGCCCTGACCGCCGCGCTGATGTCGATCGCCACACATTTCGACATGCTCACCGTGGCCGAATGCGTGGAGAACGCGGCTGACGCAGCAGTCCTTGTCGAGATGGGTGTCGACTGTTTGCAGGGCTACCATTTTGCCGCCCCCACGACCCGGCCCGCCTGGCTTGGGTTCGACCGCATGCGCGCCACAGGCTGACCGGGTAAAGAGGGTAACGCCATGTCGGCAGCGTGCCGCTGCCTGCTCAGTTGCCGCATTGCAGCGCATCCGCTATCACTACCTTAGAAGGACGGGAGCGCCCACGCCCGACGATGGCGCGTGTCGGTGTGCCCCCGCTCAACAAGGTAGAGGAAAGTCACATCATGACCAATGTCGTCATCGCATCCGCCGCCCGTACCGCCGTGGGCAGTTTCGGCGGGGCGTTTGCCAATACACCCGCCCATGATCTGGGTGCCGCCGTTCTAAAAGAACTGGTGGCCCGCGCCGGGGTCGACCCATCCGAAGTCTCTGAGACCATTTTGGGGCAGGTGCTGACTGCCGCCCAAGGCCAGAACCCTGCGCGTCAGGCACATATCAATGCGGGCCTGCCGAAAGAAAGCGCCGCGTGGGGCATCAACCAAGTCTGTGGCTCGGGCCTGCGCGCCGTGGCATTGGCGGCCCAGCACATCCAACTGGGGGATGCGAACATCGTCGCCGCTGGCGGTCAGGAGAATATGACCCTCAGCCCCCACGCGCAGAACCTGCGTGCGGGTCAGAAGATGGGCGATCTGCAGTTCATCGACACGATGATCCGCGACGGTCTGTGGGATGCCTTCAACGGCTACCACATGGGCCAAACCGCCGAAAACGTCGCCGAAAAATGGCAGATTTCCCGCGACCAGCAGGATGAATTCGCCGTCGCTTCGCAAAACAAGGCCGAGGCCGCGCAGAAAGCTGGCAAATTCGCGGATGAGATCGTCGCCTACACGATCAAAACCCGCAAAGGCGAGACTGTCGTCGATCAAGACGAATACATCCGCCATGGGGCCACTATGGAAGCCATGCAAAAGCTGCGCCCTGCCTTTACCAAAGACGGCTCGGTCACTGCGGCCAACGCCTCGGGCCTGAACGACGGTGCAGCCGGTGCCCTGCTGATGAGCGCGGATGACGCCGAAAAGCGCGGCATCACCCCGTTGGCGCGCATCGCCTCCTATGCCACGGCAGGTCTCGACCCGTCGATCATGGGCGTCGGCCCCGTCTATGCCTCGCGCAAGGCGTTGGAAAAAGCCGGTTGGAAACCAGAAGACCTCGACCTTGTGGAAGCCAACGAAGCCTTCGCCGCGCAGGCCTGCGCCGTAAACAAGGAAATGGGCTGGGATCCGGAAATCGTGAACGTCAACGGCGGTGCAATCGCGATTGGCCACCCGATCGGCGCCTCCGGCGCGCGCGTGCTCAACACTCTGCTGTTCGAAATGCAGCGCCGCGGGGCCAAAAAAGGTTTGGCGACGCTGTGTATCGGCGGCGGTATGGGTGTTGCCATGTGTCTTGAGCGCCCCTAAAACTACAATTGGCGCGCAATTTTGTTGCGCGCCAAAACATGCAATTGCAAGAACATTACCTTGAGGGAGGGACTATATGTCACGCATCGCTTTGGTCACCGGGGGCAGCCGCGGCATTGGCGCGGCCATTTCCACCGCGCTGAAAGACAAAGGCTATACCGTCGCCGCCACCTATGCCGGCAATGACGAGGCCGCCGCGAAATTTACCGAAGAGACCGGCATCAAGACCTATAAATGGAACGTGGCAGATTACGACGCCTCCAAAGCCGGGATCGAACAGGTCGAGGCCGATCTTGGCCCCATTGAGGTGGTCGTCGCCAACGCAGGCATCACCCGCGATGCACCTTTCCACAAGATGACTCCCGACCAGTGGAATGAGGTCATCGCCACCAACCTCACCGGGGTGTTCAACACGATCCACCCAGTCTGGCCCGGCATGCGTGAGCGGAAATTCGGCCGTGTCGTCGTGATCTCTTCGATCAACGGCCAGAAAGGTCAGTTTGCCCAAGTGAACTATGCCGCGACCAAGGCGGGCGATCTGGGCATTGTGAAGTCATTGGCCCAAGAGGGCGCGCGCGCAGGCATCACTGCCAATGCGATCTGCCCCGGCTATATCGCGACCGATATGGTCATGGCCGTGCCCGAGAAGGTCCGCGAAAGCATCATCGCGCAGATCCCCGCGGGGCGTCTGGGGGAGCCTGAGGAAATCGCCCGCGCCGTGGCCTTCCTCGTCTCGGACGACGCGGGCTTCATCAATGGTTCGACCATTTCAGCCAATGGCGCGCAATTCGTCGTTTGATCGACGCCAGCATCGAATCGAAAAGGCCAGCCCCTCGACGGGCTGGCCTTTTTCATTGCGGCGGGAGGGGCCGTTCACCCGTCACGCTCAGTATCGCTTCTGGCATCCGCCTGCCCTACGCAAAGGCTGCCGCCCCGCCCCAGCGAAACGACAGCCCTCGAATGAAAATCTCAATTCACGGGTGAGAGTCAGCTCGACAGGCGGCTAATCTCCTCCTTCAGGCGCAGTTTTTCCTTTTTCATGGAAGCCACTTGTAAATCGTCCATACCGGGGGCGCGTTGCGCGGTTTCCACCGCCTCACTCATCGCCTGATGCTTCCGCTTCAGGGTGTCCAGATGTGCGTTCAAAGCCATACAATCCTCCATGATTGGTGTGTGGAATTTCAGTGGACCACAGCGCGACCCACAAGTCACGCAGCACCGCAGCATAGGGGTGAAGTTGGTAAAAAAACGCTTAAGAAGTAGGATAAGTCAGCGGCGCCCCGCGACGCAGGACCGCTTCAATTTCCGGCACATAGCTGTTGCCATCCGATTCATGCCGCGCGCCAAGGTGCATAGCGTAGCTGTGATAGAGCCGAAAAGCACCGCGGCCATTCTTGCGGGCACGCAAGAGAATCAACTCCGGCATTCGCCCCGCGCGCGAGGCCAGAGGCAGCACTTCGACCGATCCCATCTCATGTGGAAGGGCGGCCAGAATCTCGGGCAGCCGCTCGGCACGGTGGATAAAATGTGCCTGCCCTTTGGGTTTGAGCCGCCGCGCCGCGGTGCGGACCCATTGCCGCAGCGGCGTGGCTTCGCCCAAAGCGGTCTCTCGTCCCGGATCGCGGGACTGAACCGAGGCGGCGCGGTCGAAATAGGGCGGATTGGCCAGAACGTGGTCAAATTGTCGCTGGCGCAGATGCAGGGGCATGTCGGTCAGATCGGCCTCGACCACCTCAAGCGCCGCGCCGCCATTGCGCCGCGCGAGTTCGGCGTAGGCAGGTTGCAGTTCACACCCCGTCAGCGTCAGTCCCGGCACCCGCGCGCCCAGACAAAGCACCGCCGCACCGACCCCGCAGCCCAATTCCAGCACGCTTTGCCCCGCCGTGGCCTCAATGCTCGCGGCCAGCAAAACAGGGTCCACCCCGGCGCGGTAGCCCCGCCCCCGGCGCGGCTGCCAGAGGTGCAACTTGCCGCCCAGAAAGGCGTCACAGGTCAGGTCATCTTCGGCAAAACGGGTCACAGCCCCAGCGGAATCTCATTATCGCGCATTACCCGCACAGCGGCGTCATGGTCATCGGGGTGCACCATCAAGCGGCGCGGGAAAATCCCGATGCCGCCTTCGAGCACGCTCATGTTTACGTCCATTTCAAAGCAGTCTATATCCTCCCCCCTGAGAAGGGCGGTGGCAAAGGCGATGATGGTCATGTCGGTGCTGCGCAAAAGTTCCTTCATATCAAAGATGTAGAGCCGGATCACCGGCATGTCGAGCGGGACGCGGGAAATGATGATGAAAAGTGATGCAACGGCCAAACCGCACGACCGCATGGCGGCCTATCTGAGCGATGATATGGCGGCAGTCAGCGCCCTGATCCGTGAGCGGATGGCGTCAAAACACGCGCCCCGCATTCCCGAAGTCACCGCCCATCTGGTCGAGGCTGGCGGCAAGCGCCTGCGCCCGATGCTGACACTGGCCGCAGCGCGGATGTGCGGCTACGGCGGCCCCTATCACGTCCATCTCGCGGCGACGGTGGAGTTCATCCACACCGCGACCCTGCTGCATGACGATGTAGTGGACGAAAGCGCGCAGCGCCGCGGGCGGCCCACGGCGAACCTTTTGTGGGACAATCAGTCCTCGGTGCTGGTGGGCGATTACCTTTTCGCGCGCAGCTTTCAGTTGATGACCGAACCGGGCTCGATGCCTGTGATGCGCATCCTGTCCAATGCTGCTGCGACGATTGCAGAGGGCGAGGTGTTGCAACTGACCGCAGCGCAGAACCTTGCCACGGATGAACAGGTTTACCTGCAAGTCGTGCGCGGCAAGACGGCGGCGCTCTTCTCGGCCGCGACCGAGGTGGGCGGCGTAATTGCCGACGCGCCAGAGGGTCAGGTCAAAGCGCTTTACGACTATGGGGACGCCCTTGGCATCGCCTTCCAGATCGTTGACGATCTTTTGGATTATCAAGGCGATACAGGGGCCACGGGCAAAAACGTCGGCGACGATTTCCGCGAGCGCAAGCTGACCCTGCCAGTGATCAAGGCCGTTGCCAAAGCCGATGAGACCGAGCGCGCGTTTTGGGTGCGCACCATTGAAAAGGGCAAACAGGAAGAGGGCGATCTCGACCATGCGCTGATGCTCTTGGGCAAACACGATACGCTGACGGCAACACAGCGCGATGCGCGGGACTGGGCAGAAAAGGCCCAATCGGCCCTTGCCCCCCTGCCCGACCATGAGTTGAAAGACATGTTGATCGATCTGGCCAACTACGTCGTCAGCCGGATCAGCTAAGCGGCCAAGATCGGCGCGGCGGCGACCCACCACTGGGGCGCGGCACTGCTGATGCGGTGGGCCGCGTTCTCGGCCTGCGACGCGGTGGCGTAGAGCCCGAAACAGGTCGCGCCCGAGCCGGACATCCGCGCCAGCGCCGCATCGCTCAGCACCTCCAGACTGGCCCCGATGACCGGCTCCCGCGCGATCGCCGGGGCGGCGAGGTCATTGCGCTGTTCGCCCAGAAAATCGATGAATTCAGTAAAGCCCGCGAAGGTCGGGATCACATCCGGCATCGGCGGCTGGTTCTTATCGGTCAGGGCCGAAAAAACGGCAGGCGTCGGCACATCGACGCCGGGATTCACCAGCACCATATGGCAGGGCGGCAACGGCGAAAGCGGCGTGAGGATCTCCCCCACCCCCTGCATCCGCTGCGGGCCGCGCGTCAGGCAGACCGGCACATCCGCCCCGAGCCGCGCCGTGTCTGCGGGCAATGGGACGCCCCAATGCGCGGCAAGCAGGTCCAAGGCCGCCGCCGCATCGGCAGAGCCGCCGCCGATCCCTGCCGCCGCGGGCAGGTGTTTCTCCAGATGCAACGCGGCACAACGGCCCGCGCCCGCATCCAGCATTTCTGCCGCGCGCAGGACGAGGTTGCGGGCATCGGTCGGCACCCCTTCGGCCCGCGGGCCGCTCACGCTGAGGGTCAGGGCGTCGGCAGCCGCCACATGCAGCGCATCGCCCACGCCCGCCCGCACCACCAGCGAATCCAGCAGGTGATAGCCGTCAGCGCGCTGGCCGGTGCAATGCAGGGTCAGGTTCACCTTGGCCCAAGCCATCCGCGACGCCGCAGCGCCGGGACCAGCGGGTGCCCCTTCGTTCGAAAGGTTCATTCGTCTGCAGCAACCTTCAGCGGGGCCGCACCCTCTTCGGACAGCACGGCATCGAGCCCGACTTCCAGCTTGCGGCGCATCCGCTCGGGGTCAGCCTCGGAATCCGCATCCGTCAGGTCCACGAAAGACAGCGCCCGACGCCACTGGAACTCGGCCTCCCGCTGGCGGCCCACGGCCCAGTAGACATCGCCGAGGTGGTCGTTCACCACCGGATCCACCGGCTCCAGTTCCACCGCGCGCTCCATCTGCTCGACCGCCTCTTCGTAGCGGTCCAAACGGTAGAACACCCACCCTAGCGAATCGACGATATAGCCACTGTCGGGGCTAGCCGCGACGGCGCGTTCGATCATGTCCAACGCCTCGTCCAGGTTGCGCTGTTGTTCAACCAGCGAGTAGCCGAGGTAGTTCAACACCTGCGGCTGCTCGGGATTCAGCTCAAGTGCTGCGCGGAAATCGGATTCTGACCCCTCCCAATCACCGCTGCGCTCTTTGGCGATGGCACGGGCGTAGAACAGCACCCAGCGGGCGCGGGCGGTTTCAGGCGTAAGCGCGAGCGCTTCGTCGTAGGACGCGATGGCCGCCTCATAGTCTTCCTCGGCGCGCAGCATGTCGCCCAGCGTGGAATGCACCACCGCCAGTTCCCCATGACTGCGGGCGAGTTGCTCCAGCACTTCGATGGCCTGCGCCGTCTTGCCCGAGCGCCGCAGCGCATCGGCGCGGCCCAATTCCGCAGCGTGATAGGCGGGGCTGTCGGCAGGCAGAGATTTGTACTCGGCAATCGCCAGATCATGCTCGCCGAGGTTTTCCAAAAGGCTGGCCGTCAGCAACAGCGCATCGACATGATCGGGGCGCAGATAGCGCGCGATGCGCGAGTAGAGCAGCACATAGTAGTCCCCCGCCGCCTCGTTGCGCAGCACGGCGGCAAAGGTGAAAAACACCTCGGCCATACCCGCTTGGGCGTCGGGCATATGGCTGAAGGGGGCCGGTGCCTCTTGCTGCAGGGCCTCGATCAACCGCGCGATTTCGGGATCGGTATCTGCGCCAAAGCCGTCCGAGAGCACGGCCAGTGCATCGTCGCTGCGCCCCAGTTGGCCAAGGATCTCAGCATGGGCCATGACCCCGCGCCGGGTCTGGCCCGCAGCGCCCGCTTCACCACTGTCAAAGATCGCCTCTGCCCCTTCGAAGTCACCCACACTCGCCAGCGCGAGGGCCTTGTGATACATCACAAAGCCCTGCATCCCGGCCTCTTCGCTGAGGCCGTCAAATGCAGCCATGGCGGCGGTGACATCGCCTGCGCCCATATGCGCCCAAGCCTGCACCAACCCGCCGACCCAAGGGCCGATGGAAGATGTGTCCCGCTCTAACAGGGCCTTGTAATCACCCTCTTTCGCCATGGCGGCCACGAGGGTCATCTCGGCCACTTGGCTCTTGGTGCCGAGGGTGATCATGTTGCGCGCCAGCGGCAGCGCCTTATCCACCCGCCCAAGCGAGAGATAGGACAGCACCGCGCTTTCCATCAGTTCGATGTTCTTGGGATCACGGGCCAGCGCCTCGGTGTAGTAGCGCGCGGCCTCGGGGTAATCGCTGTTCACAGCCGCATGACGCCCCGCCAGATAGGGGCCCGCGATCGACTGCGCCATCAGTGGCGCAGAAAGGCCGATGCAAAGCGCCGCAACGCTGGTGAAACCTAGGACATTCCGAAACATGCAAACCGCCTCATATCGCTTTGCGCTCAGGCTATCATCTCTGTGCCCGGACGCAATGGCGGGGCCGCGATGAGGCATGCAGCCGACAGGATTTCGCCGATTCAGACAAAGAAAGGACCGACACGCCCTCGCATGCCGGTCCTTTGATTGTGCCTGTTGGCGACCCGTTTACATGTTTGGATAGTTTGGTCCGTCGCCGCCCTGCGGGGTGGTCCAGACGATATTCTGCGTCGGGTCTTTGATGTCGCAGGTCTTGCAATGAACGCAGTTCTGGAAGTTGATCTGGAACCGCGTCTCGCCGGTTTTCTCATCCTCGACGAACTCATAGACCCCCGCCGGACAATAGCGGGCCGAGGGGCCGGCGTATTTCGGCAGGTTCACCTCGACCGGAATGCTCGGGTCTTTCAGCTTGAGGTGCGCAGGCTGGCTTTCCTCGTGATTGGTGAACGAGAAGGCCACGTTGGTCAGACGGTCAAAGCTGAGTTTGCCATCGGGCTTGGGGTAGTCGATCTTTTTGTGCTTATTCGCAGGCTCAGTCGCTTCGGCGTCCGATTTCCCATGGCTCAGCGTGCCCAAAAGCGAGAAGCCGAGCGTGTTGGTCCACATGTCAAAGCCACCAAGCGCCAGCGAAGCGGTGAGCCCGTATTTCGACCACAGCGGTTTGACGTTGCGCACTTTCTTGAGGTCTTCGGCAATCGGACCTTCGCGCACATCCGTCTCATATTCGGTCAGCTCATCGCCGCCCCGCCCTGCTTGGATCGCGGCATAGGCGGCCTCAGCCGCTGCCTTGCCCGAGAGCATGGCGTTGTGGTTGCCCTTGATGCGCGGCACGTTGACCATGCCGACCGAGCAGCCCAGCATCGCCACGCCGGGGGCCACCATCTTGGGCATCGACTGATAGCCGCCTTCGGTGATTGCCCGCGCGCCGTAGGCCACACGTTTACCCCCCTCGAGCAACTCGGCCACCATCGGGTGATGCTTGAAGCGCTGGAATTCCATGTAAGGGAAGACATGCGGGTTTTTGTAGCCAAGGTGAACGACGAAGCCGACGTAAACCTGATTGTTCTCAAGGTGATAGATGAAAGACCCGCCGCCCGCGTTGCTGTTCAGCGGCCAGCCCATCGTGTGGGTGACGGTGCCTTCTTTGTGCTTGGCGGGGTCGATCTCCCAGATTTCTTTCATGCCGAGACCGTATTTCTGCGGCTCTTTGCCCTCGTCCAGCCCGTATTTCGCGATCACCTGCTTGCTGAGGCTGCCGCGCACGCCTTCGGAGAGGAAGACATATTTGCCGTGCAACTCCATGCCCGGCTCATAGCTTGGGCCGGGGGTGCCATCGGCGTTTTTACCCATCTCACCGGCAACGACGCCTTTGACTTCGCCGTTCTCGCCAAAGACGAGTTCGGAACAGGCCATGCCGGGAAAGACTTCGACGCCCAGTTCCTCGGCCTGTTCGGCCATCCAACGGCAGACATTGCCCATGGAGACAATGTAGTTGCCGTGGTTTTTCATCAGCGGGGGCATGGGAAATTCGGGGATACGCAGCTTGCCCGCCTCACCCAGCAGGTAAAAGTTGTCTTCTTTCACCGGCACGTTGATCGGCGCGCCTTTTTCTTTCCAATCGGGGATCAGCGCGTCCAGCCCGCAGGGATCAAGCACCGCACCCGAGAGGATATGCGCGCCCACTTCCGAGCCCTTCTCCAGCACCACGACATTGCAATCGGCGTCCAACTGCTTGAGCCGGATCGCAGCCGACAGGCCAGCAGGCCCGGCGCCGACGATCACAACGTCATATTCCATCGCTTCGCGTTCAATCTCGGCCATTTTGGTGCTCCCTCACGGCAAATTCGGTTTGGATTTGGCTAAACCACCGCCGCGCGCAATGCAATCGCGACCCTGCGTTTATTGCGCAAAACATGGCCTCAGCGACATAACATGACGCGCGACCTGTCAGGCCGCCGGTTCGTCCCCCATCAGATAGCGCGGTCCGGGGCCTTTTTCACCTGCTTGGTCGATAGGATTGTAAAGCGCGCAGGCTTCGAGGCTCAGACAGCCACAGCCGATGCAGCCGTCAAGATTGTCACGCAGCCTGTTTAGGGTGGCGATGCGCGCGTCGAGGGCGGCGCGAAACCCTTCGGAAATGCGGGTCCAATCGGCCTTGGTGGGCGTGCGCCCGCCCGGCAAGCGGTCCAACTCAGCCTTGATCTGTGGCAGGGTGAAACCGAATTGCTGGGCGATCATGACGAAACTCAGCCGCCGCAGATCGGCCCGATCAAACCGCCGCTGCCCGCCCGCATTGCGCCACGGCGCGATCAACCCCTGCGCCTCATAGTAGCGAATGGCCGAAACGGCGAGCCCGGTGCGCTTGGCCAAAGCCCCGATCGACAGCCCCTCATTCACCGCCATTTCGCCCTCACAAATCTCTTTACCTAAAGTTAGGTTTAACAATTACACTCAGATGGCACAAGCGATCACAAAAAGGATAAACGCCATGCCCGCGCAACTTGAACATGCCAATTTCACCGTCTCTGACCCCGCCGCCACCGCCGATTGGATGCGCGAAGTCTTTGGCTGGCACCTGAGATGGGAGGGCGACGCCATGGCCGGGGGCCATACCAAACATGTCGGCACCGAGGCGTATTATGTCGCGCTCTACAATCCCGGCAATGCGGGCACTCTTACGAACACCAGCTACGAAACTATCGGTGCGCTCAACCACATCGCGGTCGTGGTGGATGACCTCGACGCCACCGAAAAAGCCGTGCTGGCGCAGGGTTTCACCACCGGAAACCACGCCGACTATGAGCCCGGACGGCGGTTTTATTTTCACGATGCGGACGGGATCGAATATGAGGTCGTGCAATACGATTGACGGCAGTCAACCGCCGACCCAGAGGCCGTTAGGCTCTTGCAATTGGCGGGCAGTTTGGGTCAGGTATCTGCCAAGTTAACACGCAATTGGCCGCCCCCCGGCGAAAACCCGGGTGCGGCCCTCATTATGTAGGCACACCGCCATGGAAAAGATCCCGATGACCCGCGACGGTCACACCGCGCTCGAAGTCGAACTCAAGCAGCTCAAGTCGGTCGAACGGCCCGCCATCATCAAGGCCATCGCCGAAGCGCGCGAACATGGTGACCTGTCGGAAAATGCCGAGTATCATTCCGCCAAGGAAAAGCAGTCTTTCATCGAAGGCCGCATCAAAGAGCTTGAGGGCGTGATCTCGCTCGCGGATGTGATTGACCCCAAGAAGCTGTCGGGGTCGATCAAATTCGGGGCCACGGTGACGCTGGTGGACGAGGACACCGACGAAGAGAAGACCTATCAGATCGTTGGCGAATATGAGGCCAATATCGAAAAGGGACTTTTGAACATCAAGTCGCCCATCGCCCGCGCGCTGATCGGCAAGGACGAAGGTGATTCCGTCGAGGTGCGCACCCCCGGGGGGCAGAAATCCTATGAGGTTCTCAAGATCGTTTACGCTTGACCGGGAAGGCTGACATGGCAGAGCCCGACGCTTCGACACCCCAAGATCAAGCCCCCCGCGCCCCGCGCGGCGGGAACGGCGCCGCGCGGCCTACGTCGATGGGCGTCTACGACCGCCCCAAACCCAATAGCATCACAGAGATTGAGATCATCGCGGGCGCGCTTTCAGCGCTTTGGCTGCTTGGCACGGCGATCTATTTTACCTTCATTGCCGCAGAGGTGCCGGAAGGGGCCAATGACGGGGGGCTGCGCGGGCTGCTGATCCTGTTGGTGGTGATCTTGCCGGTTGCGATGATCTGGGTCGGGGCCACCGCCGCCCGTGCCGGGCGGGTTATGCGTGAGGAAATCCAACGCCTACAAGCCGCGATTGATGCCATCCGGTATTCCTATATTTCGCAACAGCAGGGCAACAAACCTGCGGGCGACAGTAACATCGCGCGCAAGCTTGATGAACTCGCCGCCAGCGCCCGCAAGACCGAGATCGCTTTGGCCGGGCTTCAGGGCCGCGACGAGACCGCGCGCCCCGTCACCCCAGCCCCCGCGCCCACACCGCCCGCCGCCGAAGACCAGCCGACGCTGGCGCTTGGCACGCAGGCGGGCGACAAGACACAGCCGCTCTCTGCCGAGGATTTCACCCGCGCGCTTAACTTCCCCGAAACGGCGGAAGACCAAGCCGGGTTCGACGCGCTGCGCCGTGCGTTGAAAGACCGCTCCGCCTCGCAACTGGTGCAGGCCGCGCAGGACGTGCTGACCCTGCTCAGCCAAGACGGCATCTATATGGACGACCTGCGCCCCGACCGCGCGCGCCCCGAGGTCTGGCGGCAATTCGCCAGCGGAGCGCGGGGCCGTACAATTGCGCCTTTGGGTGGCATCCGCGACCGCTCTTCACTGGCACTGGCCAATGCGCGTATGCGGCAAGACCCGATCTTTCGCGATGCCGCGCATCACTTCCTGCGCCGGTTTGACCGGACCTTTGCCGAGTTCGAGAAACAGGCAACGGATGAGGAAATCTCATCGCTGGCTGACACCCGCACTGCCCGCGCCTTTATGCTGCTGGGCCGTTGTGCGGGCACCTTCGACTGACACGCGGCCTTAGCTGGTAAAACTGCCGTAAGGAATGAAACGGACGAGATCGCCGGGCGCAATGTCGCGCGCGGTCTCGTCCAACTCGACCAGCCCTTCGGCCCAGCTTAGCCCGCTGATACGCCCCGATCCTTCGGAGGCGAAAACCTCGGCCCGGCCATCGCGCATCCGGGCGCGCAGGTATTCGCGCCGCCCGGCCTTTTTGCGTTTCTCAAAGGCGGCAGGCACATCAAAGCCCTGCGGTTCCTGCCAGCCGCCCCCGGCAAGCAGCGCCATGGCGGGCCGCGCGAAAATCAACGAACAGACCATCGCCGCCACCGGATTGCCTGGCAGCCCGAACACCGGCACGCCTTGCCACAGGCCAAGCGCCAAAGGCCGTCCCGGCTTCACCGCGATCCGCCAAAGCTGCATCGCCTCCGCTTCGGTCAGCAGGGCCGAGACATGGTCTTCGTCCCCCGCCGAAGCACCGCCGCTGGTCAGGATCACATCCACCTGCCCCGCCGACGCGTCGAGCCGTTTGCGCAGGGTGGCACGGTCGTCGGCCACGCGGCCCAGATCGACGGCCTCGTGCCCAAAGTCCGCCGCGAGTTGCAGCAACATGGGGCGGTTGGCGTCGTAAATCTGCCCGTCGCGTGCTGCCTCCCCCATCTCGACCAATTCGTCGCCGGTTGAGATCACGCCGACCTTCAATCGCTTGCGTAGGCGCACCTCTGCCACACCTGCTGCCGCCATCAATGCCAGTTCCGCCGGACCAACGCGCGTGCCTGCGGCAAGGATCACATCGCCGGCTTGTACATCCTCTCCGGCTTTGCGGGTGTTCGCCCCCTGCTTTACCGGCCCGTTGAACCGCAACACGCCGCTCTCGGCGGTCACGTCTTCTTGCAGGATCACGGTATCCACGCCCTCAGGCAGCGCCGCGCCGGTCAGCACGCGGATCGCTTGGCCCGCAGGCACTGCGCCGGGGCGATCCCCTGCCGCTGCACGGCCCGGCACCANCGGAAGCTCATGCAACCCTTCGCCGCGCCCACCGGCAAAACCGTAGCCATCGACCGCCGTGTTCGGCAGCGGCGGGTTGGCGCGGATGGCTGTGACATCTTCGGCCACGATACGCCCCCCGGCATCGGCAGCGGGAAAGGTTTCCGCCCCCGTCACCGGGTGGAGGCGCTCTTTCAACAGCGCCAGCGCATCATTCACCGGGGTCCAATGCACGCCGGGCGGGAGGGCGAAACAGTCGTTGCGCAGGGGCGGCGGTGCGCTGGTGGCAGGTGCCGTTGGGGCGGCGATCAGCCCCACTTCGTGCAGGATGAAATCGGCAATCGCACGGGTGTCGTTCAGATCAAAAACAGGTCGGTCCATCTCAAGCGCCACGTCGCTGGCCACCGCCCGCACCGTCGGGTCATCCGGCGCGATCAGCGCGTTTCCGGTCTCGGCCCGGTGCGCTTCGACCTTGGGATGTCCGTCGCGTTTGTAGCCTTCGATCAGCACCAGATCGACAGGCGCTAGCCGTGCCAGATGCGCCTCCAGCGGCGGCTCTTCGGCCCCGCGCAACTCATGCATTAAGGCAAAGCGCGCGCCGGAGGCCAGCAGCACCTCACGCGCGCCCGCGACGCGGTGGCGGTGGCTGTCCTTGCCGGGGTGGTCCACGTCGAAAGTGTGATGCGCATGTTTGACAGTCGAAACGGTGAAGCCGCGCCCGGTGATCTCGGCCACCAACCGCTCCATCAATCCGGTCTTGCCTGCATTCTTCCAACCGACGACGCCGTAAACCCTCATGCCATCGCCTCTGCTTTCGCCAAATCCTCGGGCGTGTTCACGTTGAAGAAAGCGGCCTCATCGGGGAACAGCGCCTCGCGCCCGTCGTGCTGTTCGGTCCAGAGCACCACCTTGCGCAGCCCGCCCGCCAAGGCGCTGCGCAGATCGTCCCGCAACCCCACGGGCCAGAGGCCAAAGGTCGGATGCCGCGCCGTGCCGCGCTTCGCGTCCGGCGTCGCGGCCAAGGCGAGCGGGTTGTCCATGCCATCGGCGGCCAGCAGCAAACGCGGCACCAGATCGCAGGGAAAGAAGGGCGTATCGGCAGCGGCGGTCACAATCGTATCGGCCCCCTGTTCGGCGGCCCAATCGAGCCCGGCCAGCACGCCCGCAAGCGGCCCGGCGAAACCCTCGATACTGTCCGCCAGCACCGGCAGGCCCAGATCCGCAAAGCGCGCCGCATCGCCATTGGCGTTGAGCGCCAGCCCCGCGACCTGCGGCTCCAGCCGGTCGATCACCGAGGATAGCAGCGTGCCCTGCCCCAGCGGCAGCAAGCCCTTGTCACCGCCGCCCATACGGGTCGCCTGCCCGCCCGCCAGAATGACGCCAAGTGGTTGTTTCATCGCTCTATTCCTTCGCGCCTTTGCGCCCGCTTTTGCGCGGCTCCTCGGCCACGGTGGTCGGATCCGCGTCGCGGATCAACCGCCCCTCGCCCGCCAGACAGGTAAATCGCTGCCCGCGCATCCGCCCGATCAGCGTAAGATTCACCTGCTGCGCAATCTCCACCCCCCAAGCGGTAAAGCCCGAGCGTGACGCCAGCACCGGAATGCCCATCATCGCCGTCTTGATCACCATCTCAGAGGTCAGCCGCCCGGTGGTATAGAGCACCTTATCCTCGGCCCCGACCCCTTCGGAGAGCATCCAGCCCGCGATCTTGTCGACTGCGTTGTGACGGCCCACATCTTCCATATAAACCAAGGGCCGGTCGCCTTGGCAAAGCACTGTGCCGTGGATCGCGCCCGCCTCCAGATAGAGGCTCGGCGTGCGGTTGATCTTGGCCGCGAGCGCGTAAAGGTCCGAGGTGCGCACCGGCGTGTCGGGCAGACGCACATCGGCCAGCCCCTCCATCATATCACCAAAGACGGTGCCCACGGCGCAGCCGCTGGTCCGGGTCTTGCGCTGCATCTTGTCTTCGTAATCAGTGGCGCGTTTCGTGCGCACGACGACGGTCTCAAGCTCTTCGTCATAGTCGACGCCGGTGATTTCTTCGTCCGGGCGCAGCATCCCCTGATTGCGCAGAAAGCCGAGCGCCAGATAGGCCGGATAGTCGCCGATGGTCATGGCGGTCACGATCTCTTGCCGGTTGAGGAATATCGTCAGGGGGCGTTCTTCGACCACATTGATCGCCACCTCTGCGCCGGTGTGATCCACGCCAGAGACATTCCGCGTCAGTCGAACAGCAGTGGGATCGGGGGCGATCAGATAATTGCTAAGTTCATTGTCGCGGGCCAATTGTATCCCCTTCCGGTTAGGTCTAAGCCTTTGACATTATATTTAAGAGTTCGTCATGGCCATCACCACCACCAAATCCGCCTATCGCAAAGGTATCGTCGACGCGCTGCCCTTTGTGCTGGTGATCATCCCCTTCGCCTCACTCTTTGGTCTATTGGCGACTGAGGCGGGGTTGAACGTATTCGAGACGCTGACATTCTCGATCGTGGTGATCGCCGGGGCCGCACAATTCACAGCGCTGCAACTGCTGCAAGAGGATGTACCCACGGCCATTGTGCTGGCCTCGGCGCTGGCGGTGAACCTGCGCATGGCGATGTATTCGGCCTCTCTGACCCCTTGGATCGGCGGCGCCCCGATCTGGCAGCGGGCACTGGCGGCATATATGACGGTGGATCAATCCTATGTCGCTTCCATGACCCAATATGAGCGTGAGCCAGAGATGACCGTGCCGCAGCGCATGGCCTATTTCTTTGGGACCGTGACGCCGGTGGTGCCGCTTTGGTATCTCTTCACGCTGATTGGCGCGATGGTCGGCTCCAGCGTGCCGGATAGCTGGGCGCTGGACTTTGCCATTCCGATCACCTTTCTGGCCATGATCGCACCGATGTTTCGCACGCTGGCCCATGTGGCGGCGGCGCTTGTTGCAGTGATCGTGAGCTTGATCGCCGTCGAGGTGCCCTATGCGCTTGGGCTGATCATCGCGGGGCTTGCTGGCATGATCACCGGTGCACAGGTCGAGGCGTGGATGGAACGGCGCAAACCCGGGAGCACGGCACGATGATCGACAGAACCTCACTTTGGATCGTGATTATTGGGCTCGGGCTGGGCAGCTTTTTCCTGCGCTTTGTCTTTACCGGATTGGTCGGCAACAAGCAGATGCCCGCGTGGTTGTTGCGGCATCTGCGCTATACCGCCGTGGCGATTCTGCCTGCGCTGGTGGCACCGCAGGTGCTTTGGCCCTCGGGCACGGACGGGCAGTTCGACCTGCCGCGTGTGACTGCGGCGGTGGTCACGCTGGGTGTGGGACTGGCGAGCAAGAACGTGCTCGCCGCGATCCTGTCAGGGGCCGCGGCGCTTTATGGGATGCTCTATCTGGTGGGGTAAGCGCGGGCGCTACTGGCGGGCCAGTTGCGCCGCGCGCAGGGCGTCGATCACGTCGCCCTCATCGTCTTCGTAGTATTTCGTCGTGGTCACGCCCGGCAGGGTCTCAAACCGCTCTTGCAGTTTGACGGGATAGAAGGTCGACCCAACGCTTTGAAAACCGGGGATTTGGCTAAGAATACCGCTGGTGGCATTGGCGCAAAAGGCGCCGGGCACCGCCCCGTTGGAGGTCACCAGTCGAAGCGCCCGCTCGGCTACTTCGGGGCTGACCGGGATTTCCTGACTGACCACGTGAAAGGTGCTGCGGGCATGGGCGGATTTATAGGCCTGCAGCCACGCGGGCGTCACCCCATAGAGCACATCGCCCCGCTCGGCCATCCGCGCGTCCCGGAACGATCCGGCGGGGTCAAAGATCACCCGCTGCGAGCCGTTTACCATCAAGGCAGTATGTCCGCCGCTGCCGGTACGGTTATTCACCATGGTCATCAAAGTGAGGGAGGGCGGCTCGGGCGAGCGATAGGCCGCACGCGCCACGACGTCGGGCGGGCTATCGGGGCTTTGATCCACCGAACAGCCAGCCAGAACGCCTACCAGCGCAATCGCCGTCAAGAGAGTTTTCAAAGGGTTACCCTCTCACGCAGGGATAGGGCGTGATCAACCGGCAAAGATCGCCAGCAGAACCAGGATCGCCAGGATGACAACGGCGCTGCGCGTCACGAAGGTCATGAACCCGTCAAAGGTCTTTTGCTGTGGTTCGTAATTCATGCTGCCGTGTTCGTGTTCAGCCATTTTCGTCTCCCTAAGACAATCTGTTGGCGCTGATTAACCTATTCGTAACACCCTGTCACGGGGGGATGATAATCAGAAAACCATACTAGCGTTACGCGAAATTACGCGCTAGAGGGGAATCTTACACTTGCGCGCACGCGAAAGAGTCGTGCAGATCAGGTCTCTTCTAGATCGGCGACCAAACGAAAGCCGATCCTTTGCGGTGCGGCATCGGGCACTTTCTTTGGCAGGGCCCGCAACATCACGTTTAACTGCCCCACATGCTGCACCAATTGCGCCCGCGCCCCTGCCGGATCGACGCCGTAAAAAGTGATGATGTCGGGGTCGAAATACCCCATGCCTTCGATCCGCAGCACCCCGGCGTCGCCCCCGGCAAAGCCAATCGCCGCCTCATGGTCGTTGTCGAGCTTTTCTTCAAAATTCTTGAGATAAAGCACGACCCGCTCATAGGCCCATTGCGCGGGCGACTTCTGTTTCACCGGCTTGTCAGTTACCGATTTGGGCAGCGGCTGGTCGCCTGACTTGGGCTGATCCGCGCCTGTATGCACCTCATGCATGCGCGGCAATGCGGCCTCCTCATAGGCTTCGGCCGCCGTTTTCACCTCATCGCCCATCGCTCACCCCTTGCGCTGATACACCCATGCGCCGTCTGCCTCACGCAGCACGCGCGTGGCCTCTCCGGCTTGGTAAAGGTGGCTCAGATGGGCGACGGCTTCAACCAGTGCGAGGCCATATTCCGCCTCGCCAATGCTGCGCTTGAACAGCGGCGCGAAACATTCCGAGGCAGATTTCGGCGTGTCGATATAGGCCAGCAGGCGGCGCAGGGCGCTGTGGTGGTTCTCGATCAACTGCTTGAGCCGCGTCGGCAGGCCGGTGAAGGGCAGTTTGTGCCCGCCAAGTACCAGATGATCCTCGCGGGCCAAGGGTAGGAAACGCTCGCAAGCCTCAAGCCATTCGCCGATGGGGTCGGCCATGGGCTCCGTCGGGTAGACGCCGATGTTGGGGCTGATGGAGGGCAGGATTTGATCCCCCGCGATCACCAGATTGTCATCCCGGCTCCAGAAGGTGGCGTGTTCGGGCGCATGACCATTGCCGATATGCACATCCCAATCGCGCCCGCCCATGCGGATCACGTCATCCTGCCGGATCCGGGTGAAGCCTAGCGGCAGCGGGGCCACCACGTCGGAAAAATTGAAAGGTCGTTCGTTGGCGCGTTTGTCGTAGAGTTCCGCCGCCATGCCCGCTTTACGATAAAACGACAGGGATTCGGCGACCGGCACCTCTTGCACGTCCAGCGTCAGCATCCGCGCGGTGAGCCATGCGGTCCGTGTGGTGACCAGTTCCGCGCCATGCTCCGTCTGCAACCAACCGGCAAGGCCGATGTGATCGGGGTGATGATGGGTGACGACCACGCGCGAGATCGGTTTGCGGCCCAGCGGTCCGGCCATCAGCCCCTGCCAGATGTCCTTTGCCCGGCGTGAGGCGAAACCGGTGTCGATCACCGTCCAGCTGTCACCTTCGTCCAGCGCATAGACGTTGACGTGATCCAGCTTCATCGGCAGCGGCAGGCGGAACCAAAGCACCCCCGGCGCCACTTCTATCGCCTCCCCCTCGGCGGGGGGCACGTCCCATGGATAGCGCAGCCCTTTGGGCGGTTTCGGCGTGGTGGCGGATAGGGTGGCCTGTTCGGTCATCAGCTTCTCAGGTCTTCGACATCAAGCGCATAGAGGTCTTCGGCCCCCGCCTGCGCATGGGCCAGTAGGCCCTGATGCTCGGGCAACAGACGCTGGATATAAAACCGCGCCAGCTTCTCACGTGCACCGCTGCCGCCTGCGGCTTTCTCGGCCATGGCGGCTTGCAAATGCAGATGCCCACCCAGCACACGGGCAAAGGCGCGCAGGTAGGGCACGGCACCGGCGAAACGCTCATTCATGTCCTTTTGCGCGGTGACCCACTCGGTCGCCTCGCGCAGGGTTTCGCTGGCCTGCCAGACGGCATCGGCCATGCGCGGGAACGGGTCGCGTGCGGTTTCGGCATCGGCTTCGATCTCATCCAGCAGCCGGTTCGCCGCCTCGCCGCCGTCCATCATTTTGCGGCCCACAAGGTCCATCGCTTGAATGCCGTTGGTGCCCTCATAGATCGCCGTGACACGCACATCGCGGCTGAACTGCGCCGCGCCGGTTTCTTCGATAAAGCCCATGCCGCCATGCACCTGCACACCCATCTCGGCAACGCTCATGCCTACGTCGGTCCCGAAAGCCTTGGTGATCGGCGTCAGGAACGCCGCCCGCGCCGCCCATTCGTCGCCCTGCCCGGCGCGCGCCATATCGCTGGCATAGGCACAGCTCAGCGCGATGGCACGAGAGGCAAAGATATCGGCTTTCATGCTCAGCAGCATCCGGCGCACGTCGGCGTGATCCACGATGGTCCCGGTGCCACCCTCGACAGGCGACCGGCCCTGTTTGCGGTCCAGCGCATAGTCCAGCGCAAGTTGATAGGCCCCTTCAGCGGCCCCAATGCCCTGCTCTCCAACGCCTAGCCGCGCATTGTTCATCATCGTAAACATCGCCGCCATGCCGCCGCCTTCGCGGCCAACGATCCAACCGGTGGCATTGTCATATTGCATCACCGCGGTGGGCGAGCCGTGCAGCCCCATCTTATGCTCAAGGCTGACCACGCTCACGCCGTTGCGCTGGCCCGGCTCCCCATTCTCATCCGGGATGAACTTCGGCACGAGGAACAGGCTGATCCCCTTGGTGCCCGCAGGCGCCCCCGGCAGGCGGGCAAGAACCAGATGGCAGACATTGCCCGCGAAATCATTGTCGCCCCAAGAGATATAGATTTTCTGGCCCGAAACCGCGTAGGTCCCGTCGCCATTGTCCTCCGCCCGGCTGCTCAGCGCGCCCACGTCCGACCCGGCCTGCGGCTCGGTCAAGTTCATCGTGCCGGTCCATTCGCCCGAGATCAGCTTGGGCAGGTAGAGGGTCTTGATCGTGTCGCTTGCGTGATGCTCCAACGCTTCGATCTGGCCTTGGCTCATCAAAGGCGCAAGCTGCAAAGACAGGCAAGCGCCGCTCATCATCTCGTTGACTGCGCTGGTCAGGGTCATCGGCAGGCCCATGCCGCCGAATTCAGGGTCGGCCGACATGCCGATCCAACCGCCCTCGGCAATCGCGGCAAAGCCTTCGGCAAAACCCGGAGAGGTCCGCACGATGCCGTTCTCCAACTTCGCGGGATGCAGATCGCCGCCACGTTGCAGGGGCGCCAGCACGTCATTACAAAGCCGCCCCGCCTCCTCCAAAATTGCGCCGGTCACGTCATCGGTGGCCTCGGCGTAGCGGTCAGTGGCGCGGAGGGCTGCGAAATCCAGCACATCTTCAATCAGAAAACGGTAGTCATCCACGGCGGCGCGGTACGGCATATCATATCCTCCTGAAAGGCGCGCTTGATCTGGCAAGCCTGACATGGCCCTGATAAAGGCTGGTTTATGTTGCCGCCAGCATGAAATGCCCGGCCGCCCCCCGCAACCCAAACGCGGCGTCACGGGATGCTGCAGGATTAGACAGGATTAGCCCTGCTATGACCGAGACGCTGCCCCCCACGGCTCAAGGCATCGCCCGCGCCGCCCGCCTGCTGCAAGAGGGCGCGCTGGTCGCCCTGCCGACCGAGACAGTCTACGGCCTTGGTGCGGATGCCCGCAATGGGGAAGCCGTGGCGGGGATCTATGCCGCCAAGGGGCGGCCCAGCTTCAATCCGCTGATCGTGCATTTGCCGGATATCGAGACGGCCAAACGATACGTTGAGTGGACGGACGATGCTGACCGGTTGGCGCAGGCCTTTTGGCCCGGCGCGCTGACATTGGTCTTACCGCTCAAACCCGACAGCGGGCTGTCGTCACTGGTCACGGCGGGATTGCCCAGCCTTGCGGTGCGCGTGCCAGCCCACCCCGCCATGCGGCAGGTCTTGCAGGCACTCGATGGTCCAGTGGCCGCGCCCTCGGCCAACCCATCGGGCAAAATCAGCGCCACCACGGCTGCGCATGTTCTGGCGGGCCTCGACGGTAAGATCGCGGCGGTACTGGATGACGGCGCCTGCACTGTTGGTTTGGAAAGCACGATCCTCGGTCTGACCGGCCCCCGCCCCGCCCTGCTCCGCGCAGGTGGTCTGCCGAGTGAGGCGATTGAAGCGGCGCTCGGACAAACGCTCGAGATCGTAGATGGGGCAGAGATCATCGCACCGGGGCAGTTGGCCTCCCACTACGCCCCCGGCGCGGCTGTGCGGTTGGATGCAGAAACGGCCGGGCCGGGCGAAGTGCTGCTTGGCTTTGGGACGATGATCTGTGATCTCAACCTCTCACCTGCTGGCGATTTAACCGAGGCTGCGGCGAACCTTTTCGACCATCTGCACCAGCTTGACGCGACCGGTCAGCAAATCGCTGTGGCACCGATCCCCAATCACGGGTTGGGCCGCGCAATCAACGACCGTCTGGCCCGCGCCGCCGCGCCGCGCTAGGCATGGCCGGCTGAGGCCGAGAGCCCCAAGGGGTCGATGCCAAGCGTTTTGAGCGCCGCGCCCCATTTCTCAGCATCCGGCAGGTCAAAGATCACCTCTGGCGAGGCTTCGCAGGTCAGCCAGCCGTTCTGCGCAATCTCGCCCTCCAGCTGCCCCGGCCCCCAGCCCGCATAGCCCAGCATCAACTGCGCGCGCTCTGGCCCCTTGCCGGTCGCGATGTCTTCTAGGATGTCGCGCGTGGCGGTCAGCGCAATGCCATCGCCGACCCGCAGCGTTTCAAGGGCAGAGCGGTATTCATCGGAATGCAGCACAAAGCCACGCCCCGTCTCGACCGGGCCGCCGAAATGCACCGCCAGAGATTTCGCCTGCGGCGGCGTGTCATCGACCAATTGATCCAGCACATCCGAGAGGCGCAGTTCCGGGGCGGGTTTATTGACCATCAGCCCCATGGCGCCCTGTTCTGAATGCGCGGAAAGATAGATCACGGAATGGGCGAAACGTGGATCGCCCATGCCCGGCATCGCGACCAGCAGCTTGCCCGTCAGTTCCATTGTCTGACCCGTCAACGCCCACCTCCTGAAGGTAACCTTTCTTTGAACATGGCCGCTTGCGCCCCACAAAACAAGAGATGCCGCCCGCCGCCCGTCCCATCGGCGAAACATGGATAATGCAAATGTGACTTGGCAGGCGCGGATGGATACCCCATCAAGACCCCATGAATATATCGCGCCTCTTCTCCGCCGTTCTTTCCTGCCTTGCCCTTGCCCTGCCAGCCGCCGCACAGGACGGTGTCGGCACGCCGTTGCAGGGTGATCTGCTCACTGGTTGGCAACAGGCCGACGGGCGGCGGGTGGCGGCCATTCGGCTGCGCATGGCACCGGGGTGGAAGACCTATTGGCGCAGCCCCGGTGACGCGGGCATTCCGCCGGAGTTCGATTGGTCCGGCTCGGACAACCTGCGCGACGTGCAGATCACATGGCCCGCGCCCAAAGTCTTTGACCAAGGCGGGGTGAGCTCCATCGGCTATGCGCGCGAAGTCATCCTGCCGCTGACCATCACGCCGCGCCGCCCCGGTGCCCCGGTAAGCTTGGACGCCAGCATCGACCTTGGCGTGTGCAGTGACATCTGCCTGCCGCAAACCATCCACCTGCGCGCCCTGCTCGACACCCGTGACAGCAAGCCCACCCCGGCCATCGCCGCCGCCTTTGCAGCGCGGCCCTATTCGGGGGCCGAGGCTGGATTGAAAAGCGCCCAATGCAGCCTGCGCCCCACCGCGCGGGGGCTGGAGATCGAAACCCGGCTGGCCCTGCCCTCTGCCGGGGGTAAGGAGACCGTGGTAATTGAGCCCGGCAACCCCAACATGTGGATGAGCGAGATGGACAGCCAGCGGTCGGGCAATACGCTTGTCGCCAGCGGAGAGATGATCGCCGAGAACGGCACGGCGCTGGCATTGGACCGCTCTGCCATTCGGATCACCGTGATCGGCAAGAACCACGCGGTCGAGATCACGGGCTGCACCTCTGGCTAACCTACGGCGCTACTTGCGGCGCTGATGCTCGTCCAACCGGGGCATGATCTCAACGAAATTGCAGGGCATGTGGCGGTAGTCCAACTGCTTAAGCAGGATGCCGTCCCACGCGTCTTTGCAGGCGCCGGGGCTGCCGGGCAACGCGAAGAGATACGTCCCCTGCGCCACGCCGCCCGTGGCGCGGCTTTGCACCGCGCTGGTGCCGATCTTCTCCATCGAGATCATGGTAAAGACCGTGCCGAAAGCATCGATCTCTTTCTCATAGACATCCCGGTGCGCCTCGACCGTTACGTCGCGCCCGGTAAGGCCGGTGCCGCCGGTGCTGATCACCACGTCAATCTCAGGGTCCGCGCACCAGTCGCGCAGTTGCGCCGCAATGGCGGGGCGGTCGTCGGTCACGATCTCGCGCGCGGCCAGCACATGGCCCGCCGCTTCGATCCGTCCGACCAGCACATCACCCGAGCGGTCCTCGGCCAAGCTGCGACTGTCCGAGACGGTCAGCACAGCGATTCTTACGGGAATAAAATCCCGGCTGTCGTCGATCCTGCTCATGTCCGCTCCATCATAGCCAAACGCGCGGCCAGTGCCACGAAAATACCGCTGCTGATCCAGCCGAGCACACGCCCGCCCCCAGCCAGCCGCCGCCCGATTCCGGCAGCGAAGACACCCACCACGCCGTTGATGACGAAACCGCCCAAGGCCAGCACCGCGCCGAAGGTCAGGAACTGCGCCAAGACCGGCCCGGCCTCGGGCACCACGAATTGCGGCAGAAAGGCCAGCACGAAAAGGATCACCTTGGGGTTGGTCAGATTGACGATAAACCCGGTGTTAAACGCCCGCCAGCCGCCCATACCGGGCGTCGTGTCGCGCGGCTTTCCGGCCTGTCGCAGCGTTTGAACCGCAAGCCACAGCAAATAAGCCACGCCGAGCCAGCGGATCAGATCAAGCGCCCAAGGCAGCGCCGCCACCAGCGCACCAAGGCCAAGCCCCGCCAGCGTCACATGCACCAAAGCGCCTGCGGAGATCCCGGCACTCGCCGCCAGCGCGGCACGCGGGCCGGAGCGCAGCCCCTGCCCAAGGCAAAACATCATATCCGCCCCCGGTGTCAGGTTCAGAGCCAAGGCGGCAGGCACGAAAGCCAGAAGGGTCAGCGCATCAACCATCGCGCAGCTTTGCCTGAACGCTGAGCAGATCGGCCCAAGCCTCGCGCTTGGCCTCGGGATTGCGCAGAAGGTAGCCGGGATGCACCATCGGCATGCAAGAGAGATCGGCGGCCTTGGTCCAATTGCCACGCAACCGCATGATGCTGCGTTTTTCCAGCAGTGATTGGCAGGACCAATTGCCAAACAGCACCAGCACCTTGGGCTTGGCCAATTCGATATGACGCTGCACAAAGGGGCGCATCATCGCAATCTCATCCGGTTTCGGGTCGCGCCCCTGCGGCGTGCGCCACGGCAGGATATTCGACAGGTAGACATTGCGGTCCCGCCCCATGTCGATCGCCGCCAGCATCCGGTCGAGCATCTGACCGGTACGCCCCACGAAAGGCTTGCCCGCGCGGTCTTCGTCGCGGTCGGGGGATTCGCCAAAGATCATCAAAGGCGCGCCCGGCACCCCATCGGCAAAGACCAGATTGCGCGCACCCTTGTGAAGCTCGCAATGTTCGAACCCTTGGACCGCGGCGCGCAACTCTTCCAAGGTCTGCGCGCCCCGCGCGGCGCGGCGGGCCAAGGCGACGGGGTCGGGCGTTTCCGACGCCTGCAAAGGCTGGGGGCCCTTGCCAATCTTGGCACTGGCTTTGGGCGGGCTTGCGGGCACCTCATAGCGGTTGACCGGCGCGTCGCAAATCGCCTCGGTCGCGCCAAGCTCAATCTGCCACGCCAGCATCTCTGCCGCCTGATGATAATCGAATGATTCCATGGCCCCAGCTTACGCTCTGCGCGCGGGGGGCGAAATGCCCTATCGCTGCGCTTTACGCGCCAACCCACCCGCGCCTATAAGGCGGCAACAGCAGAAGGGATCGCCACCATGTCATTCGCCCATCGCCACCTGCTTGGCATCGAACAACTCTCGCAGGCAGACATCACCACCCTGCTGGATCTGGCCGACACCTATGCCGACCGCAACCGCCAGCCCAACAAACACTCTGACGCGCTGCGCGGGCTGACGCAGATCAATATGTTCTTTGAAAACTCCACCCGCACGCAGGCGAGTTTCGAGATCGCGGGCAAGCGTCTTGGCGCGGATGTGATGAACATGGCGATGCAGGCCAGCTCGATCAAAAAGGGCGAGACGCTGATCGACACGGCGATGACGCTGAACGCAATGCACCCCGACCTGTTGGTCGTGCGCCATCCACAATCCGGCGCGGTGGACCTTCTGGCCCAAAAGGTGAACTGCGCGGTGCTCAACGCGGGCGACGGGCGGCATGAGCATCCCACGCAGGCGCTGCTGGATGCGTTGACGATCCGCCGCGCCAAGGGTAGGCTGCACCGCCTTAGCATCGCGATCTGCGGCGATATCGCGCACAGCCGGGTGGCGCGGTCGAACATCCTACTGCTTGGCAAGATGGAGAACCGCATCCGCCTTGTCGGCCCGCCGACCCTGATGCCGAGCCAGATCGACCAATTTGGCGTCGAAGTCTTTGACGACATGAAAAAGGGGCTCGAAGGTGTCGATGTGGTGATGATGCTGCGCCTCCAGAAAGAGCGGATGGACGGCGGGTTCATCCCCTCCGAGCGCGAGTATTATCACCGCTACGGGCTGGATGCCGAAAAGCTCGCCCATGCTAGCCCCGACGCCATCGTCATGCACCCCGGCCCGATGAACCGCGGGGTCGAGATTGACGGCACCTTGGCCGACGACATCAACCGTTCCGTCATTCAAGATCAGGTCGAGATGGGCGTCGCCGTGCGCATGGCCGCGATGGACCTGCTGGCGCGCAACCACATCGCCGCCCAGCCCGGCGCGGCCTGACCGGAACCCTGAAGGGCCGCGCGGCGTTTTCCTGAGAACAGTCAAAGGAAGCCGTCATGCCCCATACAGAAGTCGCCCCGCAAGAAGCCGGCAAAGTCCGGGTCTACACCCTCTCGCTCTCGGATGACGAGGCGCGGGCCATGCGTGATGATGAGACCGCACAGGCCGCCGCCCTTGGGATTGAGCGGATCGACGCGGCCTTTACAGAGGTCTTCCGGGTGGCCGATCTCGACCAACTGGGGCTTGCGGGCTATCTGCGCGACGGCAATGGCGTGAACCCCGATCAGATTGAGAAAGACCGCAGCAAGCTTGCCGCGCTCGACGGGTGGGTGATGATCGTCTACTCCCGCGCTTTCGCCGGACAGTCGCTGCAACTGGCTCCTATCCCGGCGCTGACCCATATCGGCACCTATACCGAAGGCGGCCCCGACACGCCCGTGCAAGCGATGGAAGCCGAAGCCGCCCAGCCCTACACTGGCATCCCCCGCGTCTCTCCGGCTGAGCCTGCAAAGGGCGGTGGCGGCAAGACGATGGTGATCGTGGCCGTTGTCGCGCTGATCCTGCTGGTCATCTGGTGGCTGCTTGCCTAAGACGAAAACCGCTGGCACCCTTGGTGCTGGCGGGTTACATCTGGCCCATGCAAGAACCTGAACACGATCCCAAGATGTCTGGCCGTATTGCGATGGTCGCCCTTCTGGTGGCTTTTGGCGTGGTCGGTATGATGATTTGGATCGGCGGTTAAGGGCGACACCTGCCTCAGAAAACCGCTTGGTCTGGGGGGCGATTTGGGGCATGACAGCGGCGCATCCGCTATCGCATCAAAGGCCCGCCCATGACCCAGTTCTTCACCAATCTGCGCCTTCTTGACCCTCAGGCGGGCACGCTCGAGCCCGCCGCGGTTTTGGTCCGCAACGGGGTAATTGCCGAAGTTTTGGCCAGTGACGCCCCAACGCCCGACGGCGCGGAGGTGATGGATTGCAGCGGCCATATCCTCGCCCCCGGCATCGTCGATATCGGCGTGAAAGTCTGCGAACCAGGCGAGCGGCATAAGGAAAGCTACCGCTCTGCCGGGCTGGCGGCGGCGGCGGGCGGGGTGACAACGATGGTCACGCGCCCTGATACCGATCCGGCCATCGACAGCCCCGAAACACTCGAATTCGTCACCCGCCGCGCCAATGAGGCCGCCCCAGTGAATGTGGTCCCCATGGCCGCGCTCACCAAAGGCCGCGAAGGGCGCGAAATGACCGAGATCGGTTTTCTGATGGATGCAGGCGCCGCTGCCTTTACCGATTGCGACCGCGTTGTGACGGATACCAAGGTCTTCTCCCGCGCGCTGACCTATGCGCGCAGCCTTGGCGCGCTGGTCATCGCGCACCCGCAGGATCCGGGGCTGAGCAAGGGGGCGGCTGTCACCTCTGGCAAATTCGCCTCGCTGCGCGGTTTGCCTGCCGTATCGCCTATGGCCGAACGCATGGGGCTGGACCGCGACATTGCCCTGATCGAGATGACCGGCGCGCGGTATCACGCAGACCAGATCACCACCGCCCGCGCCCTGCCCGCGCTGGAACGCGCCAAGCGCAACGGGCTCGACATCACCGCGGGCGTGGGCATCCACCACCTGACGCTGAACGCACTGGATGTGGCCGACTACCGGACCTTCTTTAAGGTGAAGCCCCCGTTGCGCGACGAGGAAGACCGCATCGCCGTGGTCGAAGCCGTCGCCAGCGGCCTCATCGACATCATCTGCTCCATGCACACCCCACAGGATGAAGAAAGCAAACGCCTGCCGTTTGAGGAAGCCGCCAGCGGCGCGGTCGGGCTGGAAACACTGCTGCCCGCCGCCCTGCGACTGGTCCATGCCGAGATGATGGACCTGCCGACGCTCTGGCGCGCGCTGTCGCTGAACCCGGCCAAACGGCTCGGCCTGCCCGGCGGGCGGATTGCCGTGGGTGCGCCTGCGGATCTCGTGCTGTTCAACCCCGACGCGCCCTTCGTGTTGGACCGCGCGACGCTGCGGTCAAAATCCCGCAACACGCCCTTTGACGGGATGCGGATGCAGGGTAAGGTCATGGCAACTTATGTAGCAGGCTCCTGCGTTTACGAGGCGAATTGATGCCCCCTATCGACACTTCTATTGAAATGATC
Source organism: Sulfitobacter sp. HI0027 (assembly GCF_001634775.1). NCBI lineage: Bacteria > Pseudomonadati > Pseudomonadota > Alphaproteobacteria > Rhodobacterales > Roseobacteraceae > Sulfitobacter > Sulfitobacter sp. HI0027. The sequence continues at coordinate 21,470 of NZ_LWER01000230.1, read as the reverse complement.
CTCTTTTGGGCGCTGGCGGGCTATATCATCGGCTCTATCGCCTTTGGCATGCTGCTGGCGCGGCTGATGGGGCTGGGCAACCTGCGCGATATCGGGTCGGGCAATATCGGCGCGACCAATGTGCTGCGCACCGGCAACAAAAAGGCCGCGGCGCTGACGCTGTTGCTGGATGGGGCTAAAGGGGCCGTGGCAGTGCTGCTGGCCCGGGCCTTTGCGGGCGAAGATGCCGCACAGGCGGCGGCGCTCGGCGCGATGATCGGCCATTGCTATCCGGTCTGGCTGGGTTTTCGTGGCGGCAAAGGCGTGGCGACCTTTTTGGGCCTCATGCTGGCGCTGGCATGGCCTGTCGGGCTGGCATGCTGTGCGGTCTGGCTGATCACGGCGGCAGTCTCGCGCATCTCGTCTCTGTCGGCGCTGGCAGCAGCGGCAAGCTCAACCTTTTTGCTGGTGTTCCTCGGCTATGGAGAAATGCTGCTTTTGGGCATCGCCCTGACGCTGCTGATCTTTTGGCGGCACCGCGACAACATTCGCCGCATTCGAAGCGGTACGGAATCGCGGATTGGTCAGAAGGGCTGACACCGCCCGAAGGCGGCATCAGCCAATTCATGTTTCAGTAGGAATATTCGGCGTAGATACGGCTCAGATCGCCGTTCCATGGCCCATGATAATCCGCCAGCAGATCATCCGCAGGCACGCGGCCCGTCTCGATACTATCGCGCAGGGCGTTGAGGAAATGCGTCTCATCCGGGACCAGCCCGCCTGCGCCGGGACGGGCGCGGGCTTTCAAACCGGCCTCTGACAGGGCCACCGCCTCGCGGGCCAGATCATGCATCTTTAGCCCGCCAACCTCGGCCTGAAGGCCGTGGGTCGAGGCCGCGATGCGCAGTTCTTCCCGCGTCTCTGCATCCCAGTCCTTGACCAAATCCCAAGCGCCATCCAACGCGCTCTGGTCATACATCAGCCCGACCCAGAAGGCCGGAAGGGCGCAAAGACGCCGCCACGGGCCGCCATCGGCACCGCGCATTTCGATGAATTTCTTCACCCGCGCCTCGGGGAAGAGCGTGGTCAGATGATCGGCCCAATCGCTCAGCGTCGGCTTCTCGCCGGGCAGCGCAGGCAGCTCGCCCTTCAGAAAATCGCGGAAGGACTGGCCAAGTGCGTCGATATATTTGCCATCGCGGTAGACAAAATACATCGGTACATCGAGCGCATATTGCACCCAAGCCTCAAACCCAAAACCCTCGTCAAAGACGAAAGGCACCATCCCAGTGCGGGCATCATCCAGATTGCGCCACACCAACCCGCGGGTGGATTTCACGCCATTGGGCTTGCCGTCGAGGAAGGGTGAATTGGCAAAAAGCGCATTGGCGATGGGCTGCATCGCCACGGCCACGCGCATCTTTTGCACCATGTCGGCTTCACTCGCGAAATCTAGGTTCACCTGCACGGTGCAGGTGCGGCGCATCATGGTGGTGCCCATGGTGCCGACCTTTTGCATATAGCCGTCCATCAGCTTGTAACGGCCCTTGGGCATCAAATCCATCTGCTCATGCGACCACTCGGGCGCGGCGCCCAGACCGATGAAGCCCACGCCGATCTCATCGGCCACATCTTTGACCTCGCGCAGGTGGGTGTTCACCTCATCGCAAGTTTCATGGATGGTTTCGACCGGCGCGCCCGACAGCTCCAACTGCCCGCCCGGCTCAAGACTGATGTTCGCACCCTCTTTTTCCAGCCCGATAAGCTTGCCACCCTCTTCGACCGGCGCCCAGCCGTGACGGTCACGCAGCCCTTCCAGCATCACCCGGATTGAGCGGTCGCCCTCATAGGGCAGCGGCTTATGAGTATCAGTGCAATAGCCGAATTTCTCGTGTTCTGTGCCGATGCGCCAATCTTCTTTTGGCTTGCAGCCGTCGGCCAGATACTGCGCCATTTGGTCATGATGTTCGATCGGGCCGCCGCCGGATTGAGGAATGGACATTTGCGAGGGCTCCGTTTTGAAGGGTCGTCTTGGGTGTCTTCTAAGGTGACGACTTGGCGTCGTGTTTAGCAGGGATGGGCGGATTTGCCGGGGCTGTCAATGCAGCAAGACATGCGCCGGGCGCAGCGGCGCGCGCTCCCAGATCACAACGGCGTCATGGCGGGTCTTGCGCAACTCAAAGAGCATCCGCTCGGTGCGCAGGCCCGGCAGGGCGGCGAAAGCGTCAAAAAGCGCCTCGGAGCCAGCGGCATTCACCGGGATCAGCAGGGGCGCTTTATCGTCGCGCGGCTCAAGCCGCCAATGGGCTGGAAACATCTGCCGGTCGAGGCTGAGCCGCTGCAGTTCGCGCAGAGCGACCGTGCCGCCGGTCAGCGGGCCGAAATAGGTGATCTGCCCCTCGACAACCTGAACGGCCCCCGCCCCGTCACCTTCACCGCGAAAGCGCGCACGCTGCACGCCGAGCCAGATCAGCGCGGCCCCGCCCGCAAGGGCAGCGTATCCCGGCACCGCCAGCAAAAAGCCCGGCCCGGCCACCAGCCAGAGCCCAAAGAGCATCAGCCCGCCGCCGACAATCGCCTCGCGCCAGCGCCAAAGCTGGTCGCGGGCGCCTTGGCGCAGGAAACTCATTGGGTCATCCTTTGCATCACCAATCTCCCAAAGCCTGCTGCCACATGGTCATCGCCGCCACCGCCGCCGTATCGGCCCGGAGGATGCGCGGCCCCAGTGTGACGGCGTGGGCATGATCAAACCCGTGCAAGCGCTTGCGTTCTCCTTCCGAAAACCCACCTTCGGGACCGATGAGAATGGCCCATGGTCCGCCTGTCCCCGTGGGAAGCGCGCCGCTCTCTCCGGCTAAAGCCTCATCGCAGAACATGATCTGCCGGGTGCTGTCCCATTGATCCAGCAGCCGCCCTAGCTTCACTGCCTCGGCCACCTCGGGCACATAGGTGCCGCCGCATTGCTCTGCCGCTTCGATCGCATGGGCCTGAAGGCGCGGCTGCTGCACGCGGCCTGCGTTGGTGAAGTCGGTCATCACCGGGACAATGCGCGAGGCGCCCATCTCGGCGGCTTTTTCAACAATAAAATCTGTCCGGGTCTTTTTGATCGGCGCGAAAAGCAGCCACAGATCCGGCGGCATCTGCAACGGGCGGGTCTGTTCGACACAGGTCAGAACCCCGCCGCGTTTGCCCGCCTCAGCGACCTCGGCTAGCCATTCGCCATCGCGCCCGTTGAACAAAAGCACCCCGGCCCCGACCGACAGCCGCATCACCCCAAAGAGATAATGCGCCTGCTCGCGCGCCAAAGGAACCGTTTGCCCCTGCCCCAAGGGCTGATCTACATACAATCTGATTTTCGCATTCATGGGGCCAGATATATGCACAACCAGCCGCCTTCGCCAGATGCTACGCCCGATGCGCCTGTTGCCGATGCTGTGACCGACAATTGGGTCGACCGTTACGCCCCTGCCGGACTGCGCCCCTACCTGCGGCTGAGCCGCGCGGACCGGCCCATCGGCACATGGCTGTTGCTGCTGCCCTGCTGGTGGGGGCTGAGCCTTGCGATCCTTTTCGATCAGGCACCCCGGTGGGAGGATCTGTGGATTTTCACGGGCTGCGGCATCGGCGCCTTTCTGATGCGAGGGGCGGGCTGTACGTGGAACGACATCACCGACCGCAACATCGACGGCAAGGTCGCGCGCACCCGCTCGCGACCGATCCCTTCGGGGGCGGTCACGGTGAAACAGGCGCTGGCGTGGATGGTGGGGCAAATGCTGCTGGCGCTGCTGATACTGCTTTCCTTTAACCAAGCGGCCATTGCCATGGGTGTCCTGGCGCTGCTGCCGGTGGCTGTCTATCCCTTCGCCAAACGGTTCACATGGTGGCCGCAGGTCTTTCTGGGGCTCGCCTTTAACTGGGGCGCGATGCTGGCGTGGACGGCGCATGCGGGCACACTGCACGCTCCTGCGATCGTACTCTACCTCGCCGGGATCGCTTGGACTCTGTTCTATGACACGATCTATGCCCATCAGGATGCCGAGGATGACGCGCTGATCGGGGTCAAATCCACCGCCCGGCTCTTTGGAGAGAATTCTGGCAAATGGCTGCGGCGCTTCCTCATGGCGACTGTCGGTTTGATGGGGATCGCCGTGATCTATGCCGGCCTGCCAGAGGCTTCGGTGCTGGCGCTGGCGATTGCGCTTGGCGGGCCTTGGGCCATGGGATGGCATATGGCGTGGCAATTGCGCGGGCTGGACACCAAAGACAACGCCAAGCTCTTGCAGCTCTTTCGCGCTAACCGTGATACCGGCATGATCCCGCTGTTGTTTTTCGCAGCAAGTCTTCTGGCCTGATTGCACCCCCGGCAGGACGCGCGTATCAAGTCTTGAGCTTAACAACCAGAAGGCCGCCCATGCGCCTCTCCGCCATTTTCATGATCGCCCTGACCTTTGCAGCCGCAGGGGTGGTCTCTCTCGTGGCGGCAAGCTTTTCGGTGCAGTTGATCGAGGATACTTCTGAAATCGGTGTGCGTGACGCGCTGGACGATCAGGGCATGACATGGGCCGAGGTGCAGGCCGATGGTCTGCAAGTCACCCTCGCCGGGATCGCCCCGACCGAGGCCGTGCGTTTCCGCGCCCTGTCGACCGCAGGCACCGTGGTCGACGCCGCTCGCGTGATCGACGAGATGGAGGTCGAGGCCCAATCCGGCATCGCCCCGCCGCGCTTCTCTGCCGAGGTTCTGCGCAATGATGCGGGCATCTCGATCATTGGCCTGATCCCCACCAGCACCGACCGCGAGGCGGTGATCGACGCCTTTGGCGACATGGCAGGTGACGCCACGGTGACCGACCTGTTGGAATCTGCCGACTATCCGGCCCCCGAAGGCTGGGAAGACGCGCTGAACTTCGCCGTGCGCGCCATGGCGGACCTGCCCCGCGCCAAAGCCTCGGTCGATGCGGGGCGCGTGACGATCACCGCCATCGCCGACAGCGCCGCAGCCAAGGCCCAGATGGAGCGTAAACTGCAGCGCGCGGCCCCGCCCAGCCTGCGGCTAAGGCTCGACATTGCAGCACCTCGCCCGGTGATCACCCCCTTTACCCTGCGGTTTGAGATCGACGCCGAAGGCGCGCGTTTCGATGCTTGCTCTGCCGATACCGAAGCCGCCGCCAACCGCATCCTGAAAGCGGGCATCGCCGCCGGCGCGTCAGAAAGTGCCGATTGCACCATCGGTCTGGGTGTGCCCAGCCCGAACTGGGGCCGCGCCGTGGCGCTGGCCATCGAAGCGCTGAGCCGCGTGGGCCAAGGCGCCATTTCTTTCGCGGATGCAGACATTACATTGCTGGCCGCACCCGGCACCGATTCCAACACCTTCGACCGCGTTGTGGGCGAGTTGGAAAACGCCCTGCCGGATGTTTTCGCCCTGACCGCGAAACTGCCGAAAGTCGAAGACCCCGACGCAGGCCCGCCCGAATTCACCGCCACCCTCTCGCCCGAGGGGCAGGTGCAACTGCGCGGACGGCTCTCGACCGAGGGGCTGCGCGATCTGGCGGACAGCTACGCGAAATCGCATTTCGGATCGGCCAATGTCTATACCGCCGCACGTCTGGACGAGACCCTGCCCGACGATTGGGCCACCCGCGTCCTGACCGGGCTGGAGGCCATGGCCTCACTCGCCAACGGCTCTGTCAACGTGACGCCCGACCGGCTTGAGGTCATGGGCAACACCGGCAACAAGGATGCGAACACCACCGTTGCCTCACTCTTGGCCGACAAGCTGGGCGAAGGTGCGGATTACAGCATCGACATCACCTATCAAGAAAAGCTCGACCCCATCGCGGGTCTGCCCACACCCGAAGAATGCGAAGCCGAGATTCGCGAAATCCTGAAAATCGGCAAGATCACCTTCGAGCCGGGCAGCGCCACGATTGACGCGGCCGCTTTGGGTACGATGGATGATATCGCCGAGGTGCTGAAACGCTGCGGTGACATCCCGCTGGAAATTCAGGGCTACACCGACAGCCAAGGCCGCGAATCGATGAACCTGTCGCTGTCGCAAAGCCGCGCGGAATCGGTTCTGAACGAATTGCGCGCCCGCCGGGTGCTGACCTCGTCCTTCCTTGCCAAAGGCTATGGCGAAGAAAACCCCATCGCCGACAACAAGACCGAGGATGGCCGCGAAGCCAACCGCCGCATCGAATTCCGCCTGATCCAACCCGAGGCTGAGACGCCCGAAGACGAAACAGCGCTGGAATCTGCGGAAGAAACGGGCGATACCACGGCAGAAGAGATCGGGGAATCCGACGAAACCGAAGAAGGCAGCGGTGATGAGCAGAACTGAGTTTGTCCTGGCAACAGCCATCATTCTTTTCGTGGCCTTCTGCATGGGATGGTTCGCCAATTGGCTGCTGAACCGCTTCACCCGTGTGGCCGCCGATGATGTGGCCCAGCTTGACCGGATGAGCCAAGAGCTTCACGAAGCCGAAGAAACCCGCGATCAGGCGATCACCTATCTGCAACAGCGCGAAGCCGAACTGACCAACCAGCTTGCCCAGACCGAGGCAGAGCTGCGCGCCGCGATGGACGGCCTGCGCGATGCCCGCCACGAGGCCGAAGAGATGCGCGCCTATATCGAGCGTCAGAAAGCCTAACCCCACGCCCTTCCGGAGGCTCCCATGGCCAAACTCGCCCATTCCATGATCCGCATCCTTGATGAGGCGGCATCGGTGAAATTCTACGAAGACGTTTTCGGGCTGAAGATTGCGGACCGTTTAGATTTCGACAGCTTCACGCTGATCTACCTGCGCGACGCTGCGGGCGATTTTGAGCTGGAACTGACGGTCAACAAGGACCGCGACACGCCCTATAATCTGGGCGACGGTTATGGCCATCTGGCCTTTGTGGTCGAAGACCTCGAAGCCGCCCGCGAGACTGCGATCAAAGCCGGAGCCGCGCCACGTGACATCGTCGATTTTCGCCCTGCCGGAGAGACGGTGGCGAAGTTCTTCTTTGTGGCGGACCCTGATGGCTATCAGATCGAAGTCATCGAAAAAGGCGGACGCTTCGCCTGAAGCAGAGGCTCACCAGCGGTTTAACGCGGCCTCATCTTCGTCTTTCGCGGCGACCCACGCCTCCCCCTCAGCCGTGATCTCGCGCTTCCAGAATGGCGCGCGGGATTTGAGGTAGTCCATCAAAAACTCCGCCGCCTCGAATGCGCTGCGGCGATGCCGCGCTGCCGTGGCGACCATCATGATCTGTTCGCCCGGCACCAGACGCCCATGGCGGTGGATCACCAGCGCATCTTGCAGATCGAACCGCGTAACGGCCTGCTGCGCAATGTCGCTCAGCGCCTTTTCGGTCATGCCGGGGTAATGTTCGATCTCCATCGCGCTCAACGTGCCTGCATCATTGTCGCGCACAACGCCGGTAAAGGTCACAATCGCACCGCTGCCGCCCTCGCCCTTGGCGAAACGTGCGGTTTCCTCGGCCAGATCAAAGGGCGCTTCCTGCACCAAAACGCGCATGGGTCAGCCCCCGGTCATCGGAGGAAAAAAGGCCACTTCGCGCGCGCCATTCAGCGGGGCGTCGAAATCGGTCAACTCCTGATCCACAGCCACGCGCAATGCAGAGAGGTCAGAAAACGCCATCTCGTAACGCTCCTCTCGGCCACGTAATTCCTCGACCAGCTCAGCCACGGTCGTGGCTTGGCTTTCCACCCGCTCACGCGGCAGGCCGATGCGTTCGCGAACCCATGCAAAATAGAGGATATCCATTAGATCGGCTCCTTCAGATGTGGCAGCGCCTTGCGCAGGTAGTCAAAGCCGGTGATGGCGGTCAGCACCGCGGCGATCCACAGCAGGACCAGCCCCAACAGCCCGGCCCATTCCATCCCGGCGAGCTTCCAACCCAGCCCCAGAGTATCTTCGACCTCGCCATCAAGGATCGCTTCGATCATCTGCTGGTCCATGCCGAAAACGCTCATCCCAAGATAATGTTCGAACACGCCTTGCGAGAACAGCACGGCGATCGCGATCATCTGCAGGGTCGTCTTCCACTTGGCCAGTTGGGTGACCTTCAAAGTGCCCGCAACGTCGCCCAGATATTCACGCAGGCCCGAGACAAAGACTTCCCGAAACAGGATCAGCGTGGCGGGCAGCACCAGCCAAGGCGACCAGCTGGAAAAGGCCACGATCACCATCAGCGCGATCACGACCATCGCTTTGTCGGCAATCGGGTCGAGCATGGCGCCCAGTTTGGTTTCCTGCCCCCAAGCGCGGGCAAGATAGCCGTCAAACCAATCCGTCACCGCCGCCCCGACAAAGAGCACCAATGCGAACCAGTCGGCGTAGGGGCGCGTAAAATAGAGAAACATGACCGCCACACCGGGGGCCGCGACCAGCCTGAGCAGGGTCAGGATATTGGGCAAATTCCATTTCATGACGTTATCCTATCTTGCGCCGTTCGCGGCTGAAAGGACGAAACCGCGCCAGCGGTCTGCCCTTCGGCGGACGCATACCTAACCCTTTTCATGGAAGTAGCCATAAATTGTCTCTGCCAGCGCATCCGACACCCCTTCGACGGCCTTAAGATCGCTGAGGTTCGCGCGGCCCACCGCCTTGGCCGAGCCGAAATGCGCCAAAAGCGCGCGTTTGCGCGCAGCCCCAACGCCCGGCACATCGTCCAGCGGCGTGGCGCTGACCCCCTTGGCGCGTTTCGCGCGGTGAGTGCCGATAGCGAAACGGTGCGCCTCGTCACGCAGCCGCTGCACGAAATACAGCACCGGATCATTGTGCCGCAACGCCATGACGCGCTTGCCGACACGGTGGAACTCTTCCTTGCCCGCATCCCGATCAATGCCCTTGGCGACGCCGACCATCGGAATGTCCTGTACCCCATGCTGCGCCATAATAGAGGCCACGGCGCTCACCTGCCCCGCACCCCCGTCAATCAGCAACAGATCGGGCCAAAGGCCACGACTTCGGTCCGGGTCTTCTTTGATCAGGCGCTTAAACCGGCGGTGCAGTACTTCTTTCATCATGCCAAAGTCATCACCGGGGGTCAGGTCATCGCCGCGGATGTTGAACTTGCGGTACTGGTTTTTCATCATCCCTTCGGGGCCCGCGACAATCATCGCGCCCACCGCATTGGTGCCTTGGATGTGCGAGTTGTCGTAAACCTCGATCCGATCGGGCGGTTTTGGCAGATCAAAGGCATCGGCCAGCCCTTGAAGCAGCTTGGTCTGGGTCGCTGTCTCGGCCATCTTGCGGGCTAGGCTTTCGCGCGCGTTGCGCAGGGCACCGTCGACCAGTTCGGCTTTCTCGCCCCGCTGTGGCACCAACAGTTCCACCTTGCGACCGATCTTGCCGCTCAGCGCTTCGGCCATCAGATCGGGGTTTTCGATCTCATTGCTCAGGATCAACTGCCGCGGCGGCTCGCGGGTGTCGTAGAACTGGCCGATGAAAGCCTCCAGCACCTCGGCGGCGTCTACATCGGCCCCGACGCGGGGGTAGTAATCCCGGTTGCCCCAGTTCTGGTTGGCGCGAATGAAGAAGACCTGCACGCAGGCCTGACCGCCCTCCATATGCAGCGCGATGATGTCGGCCTCGTTCACCCCTTGCGGGTTAATGCCTTGGGCCGTTTGCACCTGCGTCAGCGCCTTGATCCGGTCGCGCAGGGCGGCGGCGCGTTCAAACTCCATCGCCTCAGATGCCTCGGCCATGTCCTGCGCCAGACGGCCCTGAATCTCGGTCGATTTGCCACTCAGAAACCGCTCCGCATCACGGACGGTCTGGCGGTATTCCTCGGCCGAGATCTTGCCGACGCAGGGGGCCGAGCAGCGTTTGATTTGGTGTTGCAGACAGGGCCGTGTGCGGCTGTCGAACATCGCATTGGAACAGTCCCGCAGCAGGAAGACCCGCTGCAACTGGTTGAGCGTCCGGTTCACCGCGCCCGCGCTGGCGAAGGGGCCATAATAGCTGCCCTTTTCCTTCTTCGCGCCGCGGTGTTTCTTGATCTGCGGATAGTCGTGATCAGCGGTGACAAGGATATTGGGAAAGCTTTTGTCGTCGCGCAGCAGCACGTTGAACTTGGGCTTGAGCTGCTTGATCAGGTTCTGTTCGAGAAGCAGCGCCTCGGTTTCCGTCTTCGTGGTCAAAAACATCATCGAGGCCGTATTGGCAATCATCCGCGAAATGCGGCCCGAATGCCCCGTCGGCCGCGCATAGGACGACACCCGCGCGCGCAGGTTCCGCGCCTTGCCAACATAGAGCACGCGGCTCTCCGCATCGAGCATCCGGTAGACGCCCGGCGAGGAATCGAGCGACTTCAGATAGGCCTGAATCACTTGGCGGCCTTGCGGCGGTGGGCTGTCGTTTGGCGTGGTCATCTCAGGCGCTGATTCTCCTGCTTCGCTGCAATAGGACGGCAATGGGGGCAAGCTTTAACATGTCCACCAAACATGTGGATAACTCTGCCGATAACTTCTGGGCATCTTGGATTTCTCTTTGTTTTTAACATGGTTCGCTGATTTGCCTATTTTTTAGGCAGGACCGTAATACACTGATTTCGCTCATTCTTTTGTTTACCATGAAACAAGCCCCTGAAAACAAAAGGGTTTCGGTAACACTTTGGTTACATAGGTTAACGAGGTGCAAAACTTCCCGCATGGCCGTCAGTTTCGGGGGCTTTTAGGGCTTGTATCCCACTGCAAATGTTCGCCGCCATCGGTGCAGATAAGCTGCCCTGTGACGCCCGGCGAATCGATGAAATAGCCCAGTGCCGCCGTGATATCCTCTGGATTTGCCCCCCGGCCCAAAACCGTGCCGCGGCGCTGCGCGGCAAAGTCTTCGGCGTCTTGATGCGGGCCTTGCAACGTGGGGCCGGGACCGATGCCATTGACCCGGATCGCCGGGGCCAGCGCCTGCGCAGTGGTGCGTGTCATTGCCCAAAGGCCCATCTTGGCGATCGTATAGGTGGTGAATTCCGGCGTCAGGCTGCGCACCCGCTGGTCGAGCATATTGACGATCAAACCGCGCGCACGCGGCTCGCCCCCGGCGTCGACCTCGGGCATCAGCCCCTGCCCCGCCATCGCCTGCGTCAACACGAAGGGCGCCCGCAGGTTGCTGCCCATATGGCGGTCCCAGCTTTCACGGCTGGCGCTCGCGATATCGTCCTGCTCGAATATCGAGGCGTTGTTCACAAGGCAGGTGATCGGCCCGCCAAGCGCCTCTGCCGCGCAGGGCAAGAGCGCCCCCGCTGCGGTATCGTCCAAAAGGTCGGCTTGCAGGGCCACGGCGCGACGGCCCATGGCCGTAATCTCAGCGGCGGTTGCTTCGGCCCCGGCACGCGAGGTGGCGTAATGCACCGCCACGTCAAAGCCCCGCTGCCCGAGATAGAGCGCCATGGCGCGGCCCAGACGTTGCCCGGCCCCGGTCACCAATGCCCGCCGCATCTGCCGCCCTCCTCAGATCAGGATGATTAACAAATAAAGCCCGTAAAGCGCGCTGAGCGCCACACCCCAAAGCCGCGTGATATCGCGCCCCAGATAGACGAAGGGGATCAGCAGCAGTGACGCGCCCAGCATCACCCACAGGTCGATCCGCAAGAAGGCTTCGTCGACCGAAATCGGACCGACAAGGCTTGCGATGCCGATAATAGCCAGCAGGTTGAACATGTTCGAACCAATGACGTTCCCAAGCGCCACATCCGCTTGACGGCGCAGCGCCGCCATCACCGTGGTCGCCAGTTCAGGCAGCGACGTGCCGACGGCCACCAGCGTCAGGCCGATCACCGTGTCGCTGACACCGTAGGTCTGGGCGATGACCGTCGCATTATCCACCAAAAGGCTTGCGCCCAAGGGCAAGCCGATCAGCCCGAGGATCAGGAACAGCGCAATCTGCCAGCCCGCCATGTCGGGGTCGGCGCCTTCGGGCTCTTCCTCTTCCTCAACCTCCCCGCTCCGGCAGGCGCGGCGGTGATCTTTGGCATCGCCGAAAGCGTCGTAGAGCATATAGGTCAGACCGGAGAGCAGGATCAGCCCCGAGATCCAGTCGAACACACCGCGGAAGGCCAACGCGATAAAGAGCAGCGATGCCGCGATCATCTGATTATAGGTCTTGCGCGTGCTGCATTCAGAGGTGTGCATCGTCGCCAACAGAGCGGGAATGCCCAGCACCATCAGGATGTTAGCCGTGTTCGACCCGACCACATTGCCAAGCGCCAGCCCCGGCACCCCGTCCAAGATCGCCTTGACCGAAATCAGCAGTTCAGGCGCAGAGGTACCAAAGGCCACGATCGTCAAACTGACGATCAGCGCGGGCACCCCAAGGCGCAGCGACAGGTTCACCGCGCCTTTCACCAACGCATCCCCCGCAAACAGCAGGATCACGAGGCCAAGCCCCGAAAGTAGCCATGGCATCAGCATTAACGCCCTCCCTTACAGGCACATTCGCCTTTGCCAATGCGGTAACGTCCGCAGTCACGGCATTTGGTCCGGGACAGGCGTTTGCCCCCCAGCCAATGCATTTTTCCAAACCAAGCGAGCAGGCCCATCGCCACTAGAAACAGCAGAACGATCTTAAAAACCATGGGCTAGAGACCAAACCGCGCATAGGCCGCGCGTTCCTCTATGCCCTGCACCGCGTCCTGCACCATCTGCACGCCAAAGCGTGACAGCAGCCCGCGTTTCACGCCGTAGCGGCGCAGTTTCACCTTGTCACCAAAGCGCTCTTTCAACAGCGGTTTCAGATGGCCGACACCGTCGATCAAGCCCAGTTCGGCGGCGCGTTTCGCCAGCCAGATTTCCCCGGTAAAGAGGTCTTGCCCCTCGGGCAGCTTGCCCGCGCGGCGGGTCTTTACATGGTCGATAAAGTTCTCATGAATGTCTTCGAGCAGCGTTTTCAGCCGCGCGACATCTTCGGGGTCTTCCGGGCGGAAGGGGTCGAGCATGGATTTGCTCTGCCCTGCCGTATAGACGCGCCGCTCGACCCCATGCTCGCGGATGAATTCATGCACCCCGAAAGAGGCAGAGATCACCCCGATGGAGCCCACAACCGAGCTTGGGTCGGCGTAAATTTCATCCGCCGCAGCCGCCAGCCAATAGCCGCCTGAGGCCGCGACATCTTCGACAAATGCGATAACGGGGATGTTCTTTTCCTCAGACAGCCGCCGGATACGCGCGCCGATCAACGAGGATTGCACCGGGCTCCCACCGGGAGAGTTAATCTCCAGCGCGACAGCGGCAGGCTTGCCCTTAGCAAAGGCCTTTTCGATGACCGGCCCCATCGTGGCATCGTTCAACACCGCGCGGCCCTGCGAGCCGATCATGCCGGAAAGCCGGATCACGGAAACGCTGGGCGGGGATTTAAGGAAGGGCAGCCGAATTCTCATTCTTCTCATGTAGAACGCCCACCCGGTGCAAACAAGGCGGGCGCAGAAGTTTCGCGGCCCTCAGGCCCGCAGACGCCAGCCGGTGCGGAAAATCCACCAGATCACGCCAAGGCAAAGCGCCGTGAACAGCGCGATTGCCGCAAGGCTGGTCAGGATCGGCACATCGGCAGAGCCGAAAAACGCCCAGCGGAAGCCTGAGATCAGATAGACCACCGGGTTGAAGTGCGAGATCACCTGCCAGACCGGCGGCAGCATCGAGATCGAGTAGAAAGACCCGCCAAGGAAGACCAGCGGCGTGACGATCAAGAGCGGCACAAGTTGTAACTGCTCAAAATTCCCTGCCCAGATGCCGATGATAAAGCCCATTAGCGCGAAGCTGATACAGGTCAGGATCAGGAAAGCGACCATAGCGATGGGATGCTGGATGGTTATATCGACAAAGAAAAACGCCGTAATCAGGATGATCGTGCCGATGAACAGCGCCTTGGTGGCCGCCGCACCGACATAGCCGATGACGATCTCGAAAAAGTTGATCGGGGCCGAGAGCAATTCATAGACCGTGCCGATAAATTTCGGGAAATAGATGCCGAAAGAGGCGTTTGAGATCGACTGCGTGATGACGCTGAGCATGATCAGACCCGGCACAATGAAGGCGCCATAGCTCACACCCTCGACCTCTTCGATCCGGCTGCCGATGGCTGCGCCGAAAACAACGAAGTAGAGCGAGGTCGACAGCACCGGAGAGATGATACTCTGCGTGATGGTTCGGAAAAACCGTGCCATCTCGAACGCGTAGATGGCTTTGATCGCGGTCCAGTTCATGCCGCATCCTCCTTGAGCAGATCGACAAAGATATCTTCCAGACTGCTTTGCCGTGTCGCCACGTCTTGCAGCACCAGACCGCTTTCGGCCACTTTGGAGAGCAGCTTGGTGATGCCGGTCCGCTCGGCGTTGGTGTCATAGGTATAGATCAGGGACCGACCATCGGCGGACAACTCCACATCGGGCGACTGCAGCGCCAGCGGCACGTCGGTGATCGGCTCGGTGAGCTGCACTTCAAGTTGCTTTTTGCCCATCCGCGCCATCAGCGCGTCTTTCTCTTCGACCAGCAGCAATTCGCCCTTGGCGATGACGCCGATCCGGTCCGCGATGGCCTCGGCCTCTTCGATGTAATGGGTCGTTAGGATGATCGTCACGCCCGAGGCTTTCAGCCCCGCCACGATCTCCCACATGTCCTTGCGCAGTTCCACGTCGACGCCCGCGGTGGGCTCATCAAGGAACAGCACCTTCGGGTCATGCGACAGCGCCTTGGCGATCAGCACGCGGCGCTTCATCCCGCCCGAAAGCTCACGGATCTGGCTGTCTTTCTTGTCCCAGAGCGAAAGTTGACGCAGGATTTTCTCCAGCACCGCCTCATCCGCCGGCCGGCCAAACAGCCCGCGCGAGAAGCGCACGGTGTTGAGCACCTTTTCAAACGGTTCAAGGTTAATTTCTTGCGGGACCAGCCCGATCATCGTGCGTGCAGCGCGGAAATCGTCCTTAATGTCATGGCCACCAACGGTCACTGTGCCACTGGTCGCCGTGGTGATGCCGCAAATGGTCGAGATCAGCGTCGTCTTACCCGCCCCGTTGGAGCCTAGGAGAGCAAGGATTTCGCCCTGTTCGATCTGTAGGTTGACCCCTTTAATCGCCTCGAAACCGCCCGCGTAGGATTTACGCAGGTTCTGAATATCCACGATTGTCGGCATGGTCGTCTCCGCTTTGGTAAGGCGGGCAACCTAACTGGCTTTGGGCCGGGTGAACAGATGCGTTCAAGTCTTGGCGCGGCCGAACCAGCCCTTTTTGGCGGGGGCGTCTTTATCAGCTTCCGCGCTTTCGCCCGTCTCTTCTGCCGGACCTTCGAGCGAGGATTGCAGATTGTCGAAAAACTGATCCGCCATTTTCTTAGCGAAGCCATCGATGATCCGGCTGCCAAGCTGCGCCAGCTTGCCGCCCACTTTGGCCTCCACGTCGTAACTCAACTCGGTGCCGCCGTCCTTTTCCGCCAGCCGCACTTCCGCGCCGCCCTTGGCGAAACCAGCGGCCCCGCCTTTACCCTCGCCGGTGATGGTCAGCGCTTCGTTCGGCACCAGATTAGAGAGTTTCACATGCCCCTTAAAGGTCGCCTTTACCGGGCCGACCTTTTGCACCACCGTCGCGTCATAGCCCTCTTCGACCGAGCCGGTAACATCCTGCGCGCCGGGCACGCAGGTTTGCAGCATCTCAGGGTCCAGAAGGGCTGCATAAACCTCGGCTGGGGTGGCGGCGATCTGGCGGGTGTCGGACATCTGCATTGCTGGCTCTCCCTTTAACCTATCCTTTCAGCCTAGCGGGTAATTCTGCGCAAACCAACGTCAAAGCGCTGGACCTCTCCCGCCGGGCTGGTAGGTCTTTGGTCATGAGCACCTCTCCCCATAACCGCGCCGGGCTGGCGATCGGGTTGATCCTTCTCGGCGTGGCCGCGATTTCAGTCAATGACATGCTGATCAAACGTCTATCGGGCGGCTATCCGCTACATCAGATCGTTTTCACACGGTCGGCCATCGGGATCGTGTTGGGGCTGGTTTTGGTCAAACTTGAGGGCGGGTTTCACCTGCTCAGGACGCGCCAGCCGGGGCTGCATCTGCTACGCGGGCTGCTGATCGTGATTTCTAACATGTCATTCTTTCTGGCGCTTTCGGTCTTGCCACTTGCCGAAGCGACGGCCCTGTTCTTTGCCGCCCCCCTGTTCATCACGCTGCTGTCGATCCCGCTGTTGGGCGAAAAGGTCGGCCCGCTGCGGCTTGGCGCGGTGATCGTGGGGTTTATCGGCGTGGTTATTATGATGCGCCCTTGGGCTTCTACGACGACGCTCGAAGTTTCCCGCTGGGTTCTGCTGCTGCCGGTGCTGGCAGCGCTGACCTATGCATTGAACCAGCTTATGACCCGCAAGCTCGGCGTGAACTCCAAAGCTTCGGCCCTGATGGTCTATATCCAAGCCGCTTTTGTCGCCGTGTCGCTGGGGTTTTTCCTGATCGCGGGCGATGGGCGTTTCGTGGATGAGGGCAGCAATGCCTCGCTGCAATTCCTGCTGCGCGGATGGGTTTGGCCTGCTGAGGAGGATTTCCTCACCTTCCTCGGCATCGGCCTCAACATCGCGCTGATCGGCTATTGCCTGAGCCAAGCCTACCGGCTGGGCGACGCCGCCACCGTGGCCCCGTTTGAATATATCGGGCTGCCGCTGGCGGTTTTCTGGGGCTTCGTGATCTTCGGTGATCTGCCGGTTTGGGAGGTCTGGGTCGGGATCGCGCTGATCCTCGCTTCCGGTCTTTTCGTCTACCTACGCGAGCGCCAAAAGGCGCTGCGCGTGACACGTTTGCAGGGCGGGCGGCGGGCCTAGCGCGCCACCTTCACCACCACCTTGCCCGTCGCTTTGCGGTCGCGCAGCAGGGCCAGCGCCTCATTCGCCTGCTCCAGCAGCATGACGTTGCTGACATGGGGTTTCAGCTTGCCCGCGACATACCATTTGATCAGCTCGGCGAAACTGTCGGTCAGCACCGAAGGTTTGATCTTGGCATAGCCGCCCCAGTAAAAGCCCAACACGCTCAGGTTCTTGACCAGCAGGATATTCGCCGGGATCTGCGGCACCTCACCGCTGGCAAAACCTAGCGGGATCAGCCGCGCTTCGGGGTTGCAGGCGCGCATGGCGGCTTTGAACTGATCGCCGCCCACCGGGTCATAGACCACATCGGCCCCGCCCAATTCCTTGACGATGGCGCGGATGTCGTCGGTCTCGGAGTTGATCAGGTGATCGGCTCCCGCCTCTTTGCAGACGGCGAGTTTATCAGCGCCGCGGGCCACGGCGATCACCTCGGCCCCCATCAGCTTGCCCAGTTCCACCGCCGTCAGCCCGATGCCGCCCGAGGCACCCAAGACCAACAGCCGCTCACCCGGTTGCAACCGCGCCTTATAGTCCAACGCGACATGGCTGGTGCCGTAAGCGATGAGGAAAGCTGCTGCATCCACGGCGGTCATCGCTTCGGGGATCGGCACGCAGACCGCGGCGGGAATGGCGGCATATTCGGCCAACCCGTTAAACCCGGTATAGGCTGCCACGCGCTGACCAACTTTCAGGCCATCGACCCCTTCGCCCAAAGCGGTGATCGTGCCCGCCATCTCCATCCCCAAGGTAAACGGCAGCGGCGGCTTTTCCTGATAGGTGCCCTTGATGATCAGCAAATCGCCAAAATTCAGCCCGCAGGTATCGACTTGGATCAGCACCTCGCCCTGCCCCGGCATCGGCATCTCAAGCTCTTGCAGGGTGAGCGGTTCGTCATAGGCGGTGACTTGCATGGCGCGCATCGGGCTGTCCTTTCGTGCTGCTTTGGGCTTGAAGAGGCCAGATGCCGCAGCACTTGGCAAGGCCCGAGGCACGCGCCGCTGCGTCAGCCGGGCATGATCACCAGCCGGATGCCATAGGCCACCACCGCCAACAGGGCGACGCTGGCCAGCCAAAGCGCCACGAACCAGCCGCTGCGTTTCAGCCATTTTCCCATCAGTGATAGCCCTCCTCGGGGTCGATCTTGCCGCGGAACACCCAATAGGCATAGGCCGTGTAGCTGAGGATCAGCGGCAGCAGCACCAGCGTGCCGACCAGCGCGAACATCAGGCTTTCATCGGGGGCGGCGGCATCGGCGATGGTCAGGCTTGGCGGCACCATATGCGGGTAAAAGCTGATCCCGATGCCGATGAAGCCCAACACGAACAGCGCCTGCGCACAGAGGAACGGCTGAATGTCCGCCTTGCGTTGCAAGCCGCGCAGCATCCCAAAGGCCGCAAGCGCCACCAAAAGCGGCACCAAGCCGCTGAACAGCGCCGTGGGCCACGCGAACCACCGCTCGAAATAGACGGCATCGGTGAACGGCGTCCAAAGGCTGACCATCCCCATGAAGACCAAAGTCGCCACCGCCAGCGGCCAAGCAAGGCGGCGCATGTGGGCCTGAATGCGGCCCTCAAGCTTCATGTTGAGCCACGTAGCCCCCAGCAGAGCATAGCCCACGGTCACCGCCACCCCGGTCAGGATCGAGAAAGGCGTGAGCCAATCCCACCAGCCGCCCGCATAGGCGCGGCCTTCGATCTCGATCCCCTGCACCAGCGCGCCAAGGGCGATGCCCTGACAGAAGGAGGCCACCAGCGAGCCGCCGAAAAACGCCATGTCCCACAGGGGCTTCCAACGTTTGGTACGCCAACGGTACTCAAACGCCACGCCGCGAAAGATCAGCCCCAGCAGCATCAGGATGATCGGCATGTAAAGCGCGGGCATGACAACCGCATAGGCCAGTGGAAAGACCGCAAAAAGCCCACCGCCGCCCAACACCAGCCAAGTTTCGTTGCCGTCCCAGATGGGGGCGACCGAGTTCATCATCACGTTGCGCTCGCCCTCGTCCTTGGTCATCGGAAAGAGCAGCCCAACCCCCAGATCGAACCCGTCGAGGACGACATATATCAGCACGGCACCGGCGATGATCCCGGCCCAGATGAACGAAAGTTCCAGTCCAAACATCTCAGCTATCCCCGCGCTTGTTTTTGACCGCTTTGTCTTTGACCGCCGCCTCTTCGCCGACAGCAAGGATCGGCCCGTCATCCTGCGCGGCGTCATCCTGCGCCGCGTCGCGTTCGTCTTCCAGCACATGATCCACAACCGGTTTGCGCATCATCGCCACGATATACCACGTGCCCGCGCCAAAGACGAAAAAGTACACCACGATGAAAGCGATCAGCGAGGTCGCCACGGCGGGTGCCTCAATCGGTGCAAGGCTTTCAGAGGTCCGCAGCAGCCCGTAAACCGTGAAGGGCTGCCGCCCGACCTCGGTCGTGATCCAGCCCGCCAGCACCGCGACAAAGCCGGTCGGCCCCATCAGCAGCGCCAACCGGTGCAACAGCGGCGCATCGTAAAGCCGCCCCCGCAGCCGCGCGAGTGCGGCCCAAAGACCCAGACCCAACATCGCAAAACCAAGCGCGATCATGATGCGGAAAGACCAGAAAACAATCGCCACGGGCGGCTCATCCTCATCCGGGATCGTGTCCAGCCCCGGTAGCGGCGCGTTCAGATCGTGCTTGAGGATCAGTGAAGAGAGCTTGGGGATCTCGACCGCGTAATCAATGCGCTTTTCCTCAGGGTTCGGGATGCCGAAAAGGATCAACGGCGCGCCATCTGGATGGCTGTCGTAATGCCCCTCCATCGCCATGACCTTGGCGGGCTGATGCTCCAGCGTGTTGAGGCCGTGCATGTCGCCCGCAAAAATCTGTAGTGGCGTGACCAGCAAAAGCATCCACATCGCCATCGAGAACATCCGCCGCGCGGCCCGGTCGGCGTGATCGCGCAGCAAGTGCAAACCGCCGACCGCGCCCACGACCAGCGCCGTGGTCAGATAGGCCGCCAGCACCATATGCACCAAACGGTAGGGGAATGACGGGTTAAAGACGATCGCCCACCAGTCCTCGGGCACGAATTGCCCCACGTCGTTGATGCCAAAGCCCGCAGGGGTCTGCATCCAGCTGTTGACCGACAGGATCCATGTCGCCGAGGCCAGCGTGCCCAGCGCCACCAGCGCTGTGGCAAACATATGCAGCCCGTCGCCGACCCTTTTGCGGCCAAAGAGCATGATGCCAAGGAACCCGGCTTCGAGGAAGAAAGCCGAGAGGACTTCATAGGCCATCAGCGGCCCGACAACCGGCCCTGCCTTGTCGGAAAACACCGACCAGTTTGTGCCGATCTGGTAGGACATGACGATGCCCGAGACGACCCCCATGCCAAAGGCCACGGCAAAGATTTTCTTCCAATAGTTAAAGAGCTTTAGATAGGTTTCTTCGCGTTTCCAAAGCCAAAGCGCGTTCAGCACGGCCAGAAAACTCGCCAACCCGATCGAGAAAGCCGGGAAGATGATGTGAAACGAAACCGTGAATGCAAACTGCACCCGCGCTAGGATTTCGGCGGTGTAACCGTCGAGCATGAGAAGCCCTCGCGTGTTGTTTCCTGACCTATATAGGACCGGGGAGAGGGAGAGGCACAGGCTAAATTGCCGCAGTCCTTTGCGCGCGCTAACTGTCGAAGGTTATCACGACGCGCAGCCCCGGCGCGTTGTCGATCAGTTCCAGCCTTGCCCCATGCAGTTTCGCCACCCCATCGACCAGCGCCAGCCCCAGCCCATGGCCCGGCGTGCCCCGGCTGCGGTCAAGCCGGTAGAGCCGCTGCAGCACTTTGTCGCGGTCCGCCGCCGGAATGCCGGGGCCGCTGTCCGCTAAAGTGAGCACGACCTGTCCTGCCGTCTGGTTCAACGATATCTCTACCGCTTCGGCATCGCCGGAATGGCGCAGAGCGTTCTCGATTAGATTGGCCAGCAGTTGGCCCAACAGCGCCCGGTCGCCGGTGACATGGGTCGATGTCTCCGGCAGATCGCAGAGCAAGCGTTTGCCCTGCTCCCCCGCTGCGGGCTCATAAAGCTCGATCATGGTGCGGCAAAGCGCGGCCAGATCGACGGGGGCGAAATGGGCGCGGGCGTCGCCCTGCTCTACCTGCGCCAATTGCAGCAGGGATTGGAAAATGGCCGCGATACCGTCCAACTCGGCGCGGGCGCGGGCCAGCGGCTCGGCGCGGTCCTCGCCCGTGGCCTCGGCCCGATCCAGATCGTCCAGATGCACCGAGACACGCTGTATCGGCGTTTTCAGGTCATGCGCGATATCCAGTGACACCTGCCGCAGCGCCGCCACGGAGGTTTCCTGCGCCCGGGCCATCTGGTTCACCGCCTCCCCGATGCGCAGCAGGTCATCCGACCAGCGCGGCCCGGGCGATACCCTTGCTGCCAGATCGCCCGCAGTGAGCCGGTCCAGCGTGGCGCGGATCACCTCAACATGACGTTTAGAGCGTCGGGCAAGGATCAGCCCGCCCGAGAGCGCAATCAGCACCGTGGGCAGAAGGCTGACCAACAGAATGTTGACGAAAACCTCACGCAGGGCCGTGATCTCGGCCCGGCTGCGCGCGATGGTCAAAAGCCCGCCATNNAGGACCACCGGGGCAGGCTGCCCAGCCC
>NZ_LWER01000229.1:0-1056 GCF_001634775.1 Sulfitobacter sp. HI0027 | reverse complement strand
CGTCTTGAACTGCGGTTCCACCGCACCTTCACGCAGATACTTCTTTATCGTGTTCCGAGACAAACCCGTCCGCCGGGCAATCTCCCTGATTGGCATCTTGTCACGCAATGCCCAGCGTCGAATGACACTCAAAAATCCCATGTCGATCACTCCAAATCCCCCCAACCAAAACCGTCGGGGAAGTGTGTTCACATGGGTCAATTCTCAGTGACAATTTATGGGGCTACCGGGTCAGTTCTCAGTGACAATCAACACATGGCTGGTCTCAAACCGGCCACGGGCAGGACCGGGCCGCGCATCCATGACCTGCGACATACCTTTGTCGTGCACCGGATCCTCGAGTGGTACCGGCAAGGTGTGAACCCGCAGGAAAAGCTGCCGTATCTTGCAACATATCTCGGCCACCGCGATATCAACTCCACGCTGGTCTACATCACGGTGACCCAGGAGCTGCTGCATGAAGCGAGTGAGCGGTTCCGGGCCTTCACCTCGCCTGGCAATGCTGATCCGGCGGAGGTGGCATCATGAAATCTGATCCGCTCCCCCAATTGCTGCGCATGTTCTTCACTGACTGGATGGTCCAGCAACGCAACGCCTCTGTGCATACCATCAAGTCGTATCGGGACACCTGGAGGCTCTTTCTGCGATTTGTCGCGGTCCGGCGTGGCAAGCCTGTTGTTCGCCTAGCGCTGAGCGAATTGACCGCGGCGAAGGTCATCGCCTTCCTGCAACATCTTGAGGTCGAACGCGGTGACACAATCGGCACCCGGAACTGCCGCCTCGCCGCCCTGCGCAGCTTCTTCGGCTTTGTGGCAACGCGCGAACCGGAGTTCATGGCGCAATGCGCGGAGGTTCTGGACGTGCCGACGAAAAAAGCACCGATCCGCGCGCCAGACTACCTCGAACCCGAAGAGGTGCAGGCGATCCTGGCTCAACCCGACCGCTCCACGTTGATCGGCCAGAGGGACCATGTCTTGCTGTCGCTGCTCTACAATACCGGCGCGCGCATCCAGGAAGCGCTTGATCTTCGCCCCCAGGCGATCAGGTTCGATGCTC
>NZ_LWER01000228.1:0-641 GCF_001634775.1 Sulfitobacter sp. HI0027 | reverse complement strand
CGCTCCGGTCTGCGGGTCCAGTTGGTGCAGCGCCGGGGCTTTGATGTCGACCCAGTATAGCAGGCCAGCGCGGTCATCCCATGCAGGCCCTTCCCCAAGACCGAAGGTGAGGTCGGGCAGTAAGCGTGTGACAGGGGAATGGTGCATGGGGCTCTCCGATATCGCTCAAGCGGCGGGGGATGTGGCAAGCACTTCTGCCAGACCCGCCAGGTCCGTATCGCTTACGCTGTCTTCAAGGATGACCGGCTCAGAGGCATGGGTGCAAAAATGAACCGGCAGGCTCTGCTCAAGGCTGCGCAGTACGAAACCGGAGAGTTCCAGCGCCGGAGAGGGCTGGGTGTCGGTCACCGCGCCCTCGAAATCATAGTGCAGTGTCGCCATATCGCCCTGCACAGACAAGGGGTGGGTCATGGGCGATGTGACCAGCGTAAGCCCGCGTTGCTTGGAAAATAGCCCCGAGGCTTTAACCTCCATAAGCGTTTCCCCCGGCGCGGCGGGGGGGCTGAGCTTGCCGATGGTCCGGGCGGCATTATAGGTCATCCCAATCACTTCCGCCGGGGCATCGAGGGGAAACTCCAGCTGCGTGTCCGGCGTGATGCGCAGCAGATCCGCCGCTGCCAGCTTGGTCTCCCGGTGTTCAA
>NZ_LWER01000227.1:0-902 GCF_001634775.1 Sulfitobacter sp. HI0027 | reverse complement strand
ACGCGGCACTAGAGGCCGGGACGCTGACCACGGCGCGTCACGCCAAAGGCATGGACCTTTTGCAGCGCGAGTATGAGCAGACCGTCGATAAGATCGAGCGCACGAGAAGCAAGGTCCTCGCAATGAACAGCACGGTTGCCGCGCAGACGGGGTTCATGGCCCGCAACCGCAACCTGTTCCAGCAAGCAGGCTGGCAGGTTGGCGACTTCGCAGTGCAGGTGCAGGGTGGCACATCGGCCCTTACAGCCTTCACGCAGCAGGGTTCGCAGCTTCTGGGCATCCTTGGCCCGTGGGGCGCTGTCATGGGCGCTGTATTGGCCGTAGGAGCTCCGCTGGCCGCTGTTCTTTGGAACCTTGGTGATGCAACCGAGGAAACCAAAGAAAAGGCCAAGACCTTCGCTGACCGTGTGGGCGAAGCGGACGCGGCGCTTGCAGCAATGTCCGCGACTGCGGCAGACGTGTCTGACCTTGAGGCGCTGCGCAAAAAATACGGCGAATTGACCGAAGAAGTTCGGGATATGGCGCTGGCACTGTTTGAAATCGACAAGCGCGAAGCCTTGGAAAAGGTCAGCGGGATCATTGAGGACGTGACTAGCGAAATTGCGAAGGCTTCCGAGGCATCGGCGGGAGTGGTCACGGCTGCTTTGGCGGCTTCCGGCACCGATGCAGGGCGAAAGGCTGCTGAGGATGTTCGACGCGAGATCGAGAAGCTGCAGACCAGTATTTCTATGTTCGAGAACACTGGGCAGCCCGTTCCGCAGCACTTCTTTACGCAACTGGCCGAACTGCGCGAAGAGCTTGCGGCGGTAGAAGGCGACTTTGCGAACATCGGTTCACTGGCGCAGGAAATTAACATATCGCCGGAACTGCTGAACCAAATCTCTCAGGCCCAAGCGGGGCTA
>NZ_LWER01000226.1:0-1069 GCF_001634775.1 Sulfitobacter sp. HI0027 | reverse complement strand
TCGGTACTCTTGGAGGTTGAGCGCGCCTTCGGCCTCCCGTTCTTCCAAGCCGATCTGGGCGGCGACAGCTTGCTTTGGCAGCACCTGTTCTGGCTGTTCGGCCATCCAGAGGTCTATATCATCTTCCTGCCCGCCGCCGGGGTGATCTCGACCGTGATCCCGGTGATGGCGCGCACGACGCTGCTGGGCTACGGCTGGATCGTCGCGAGCGCTTTGGCGTTGGCCTTCCTCAGTTTCGGGCTTTGGGTGCACCATATGTTTACCACCGGCATTCCGCATATGGGGCTGGCGTTTTTCTCGGCCGCCTCGACGCTGGTGGCGGTGCCGACGGGGGTGCAGGTCTTTGCCTGGATCGGCACCATGTGGAAGGGGCGGCCCGAGTTGCACATGCCGATGCTGCATATCCTTGGGTTCTTCGTGACCTTCGTGATCGGCGGGCTGACCGGCGTGATGGTGGCCGTGGTGCCCTTTGACTGGCAGGCCCATGACACCGCCTTCATCACTGCGCATCTGCACTATGTGCTGTTCGGCGGTTTCGTCTTTCCGATGCTGGCGGGGATCTACTACTGGCTGCCACTAGTGAGCGGGCGCAAGCGGTTGTTCCGGCTCGGCGAGCTGGCCTTCGCGCTGATTTTCGTGGGATTCCACGGCACCTTTCTGGCCATGCATTGGGTCGGCCTGCTGGGCCAGCGCCGCCGGATCGACAGCTATGACGCGGAAACCGGCTGGGGGGTGATCAACTTCATCTCTTCGGTCAGCAGTTTCGTCATGGCGATCGGGCTTGCGATGGTGCTGGTCGACATCATCATCCACGGTTTCGTCGCGGTGCGCGGCCCGCGCAACCCGTGGCGGGCCGGCACTTTGGAATGGGCCGGCATGTCCCCGCCCGCCTCCTACAACTTCGCCAGTCTGCCAAACGTGCGGGGGCGTAGCCCACTCTCTGAGACACCGGATCTCGCGAACCGACTGGCCAAGGGCGAAGGCTATCTCGGCGCGCCCGATGTGGCCCGGCGCGAGACCCTGATGGTCGATGCCGCCAGCGGCCGACCCGAGATGCTGGTGATATACC
>NZ_LWER01000225.1:0-1254 GCF_001634775.1 Sulfitobacter sp. HI0027 | reverse complement strand
TCACGCTCTTCAAAGGCGTGCATATCGCCGCGCTGATCCTGTGGTGTGCCGGGCTGCTTGCCCTGCCCCTGATGCTGTCCCGCCATGACCCCGCTGGCACGGCGGATGCGACTGTACTCCTCCGCCGTGCCAGCGGGGTCATGGCGGGACAGCATCAGGGGCAGGGCAAGCAGCCCGGCACACCACAGGATCAGCGCGGCGATATGCACGCCTTTGAAGAGCGTGATGAGAACCGGGAACCAGCCGCTCACGCGTTGCCCGCCCGCAAGGCCGCCCATCCGCGCTGCGCTACGGCCCCGGCGACGACCGCATAGGGCAGGCTCGCGGGCACCCACATCAAGATACCGCCAAGCTGCTGGTCGGCCAGCGGCGAAAAGCCCCAGTCCATGGGGGCAACGGCATGGGCGGCATAAAGCGCTTCGGGCGCGAAGGTCAGGATCGCCCCCAAAAGACCCATCTGCGCAAAACCGGCGATGAGCAGGGTCAGCGCCTCGACGGGCGTGCGGCCGGGGGCAAACACTTCGCGCCAGAACCACAAAGCAGCGCCGAGCAGGCTAATCTGCATCAGCCAGTACACCCCGACATGCGAGAGCGCGAGATCATAGGCCACCGGCAGATGCCAACCCCAGAGCACCACGGTCGAGACCGCGAAGCCTGCCATCGCAACACCTGCCCGCCGCGAGGGCCAAGCGCAGGCCAAGAGCGGCGCGGCGACGGCGAAGAGCAGCACGTGATGCACCACCCGCGCCGAAAACAGAGCCGAGGAAAGCGCACAGAGGGGCGAGACGAAGGCCAGCACCAGAACACCCACGGCAGCCATCCCGTGGCGGCTGCGCGCGCGCAAGACAACGATGAAGAGCAAAGACAGAGCGGCCAGAATGAGCGGGTCGAAGTTCCAGCGAAACCAAAAATCCTCCGGCCCCGGTGCCGGTCCACAATAGGTTCGGATCCAAGCATCGCTGAACAAGGTTTATTTTCCCTTCCGTCGTTCCCTGACAGGAACGCTGCGCGCGGGCACATCGTTCCGAACGAATTGAGGCGCGGTTGGGTTTCCCCTCGGCCCGATCAATTTTCCTTGACCCCCGGTAAAAGCGATCCAGCTTCTATCACAGGGTGCATTACGCCCTGAGGCTACATGCACCACTTGGAGGGGTCACTTGTCTTTTCCGAAGCCCCGCCAAATTCTGAAATCCCTGCTGTTCGGCGCTTCTGCCCTCCCCGCCCCTTCGGCTGTCTTCGGTGCGATCTATGGCC
>NZ_LWER01000224.1:0-1034 GCF_001634775.1 Sulfitobacter sp. HI0027 | reverse complement strand
GGTGGAAATGTGGATGAAGGGGATCTCCAGATCAGCGCAAGCCCTCGCCATTGCCGCAGGGGCTTCACCGTTGATGATTGTCGCGAGGTCTTCCTCAGTTTCGGCTTGATCAACAGCGGTGTAAGCGGCGGCATTGATCACGACAGCGGGTCTTTCAGCCCGGATCGTAGCGGCGCAGCCGGAGGGGTCCAATAGATCTGCCTGGTCACGGTCAAGCGCCAGCACATCCGCCCGTGCCTGCAGTTCCCTTGCGACCTGCCCAGTTTTTCCGAAGACGAGGAGGGTCATGTCCAACTCCCTTTTGGTGCTGTGGTGCCTATCTCTGCTAGTCTGTCCGGTTGAGACGCACCTTCATATCGTCCGATATCCGTTGCGTAGATGTCAGCGATTAGTGCGCTTGCCTGAGCAGTGATCTCGATACTCTGGAGCGCATTATTGATCTGTTACTCCGGTTCAGGTTGCTTCACAAACATTCGGTACAGAGCGCTTGGCATTCTGAAGTGCCTACCAAAACAATCCTCGACAAGCTCCGCAAGTACTGAGGAGTATAGTGAGAGATTACAAGCTTGCCTGTAATATGAATGAGCGGAATTCAACTCGCTTTCCCCAGCCGCTCACCAATGCCTTCCCGGCCCTGAAGCGCACGCCACCAGGGTTCGTTAGCAAGATACCATTCCACAGTGCTCCGTAGCCCTTCTTCAACGGTTACCGATGGCCGCCAGCCTAGCTCATCACGGATTCGGCTCGGATCGATAGCATAGCGCGCGTCATGGCCGGGACGGTCAGTCACAAAGGTAATCTGGTCGGCATAGGATCCCCTCCCAGTCGGGCGCAGTTCATCGAGAATGGCGCAGAGGGTCTTCACCAGTTCCATGTTCGTTCGTTCGTTTTCGCCACCGATATTGTAGCTTCGACCGAGCGCGCCTTTCTCAAGTACCAGCAGTAGCGCATCGGCATGGTCCTCGACAAAAAGCCAGTCGCGGATGTTCGAACCGTCACCGTAGATTGGTAGGGGCTTGCCTGCCAACGCGTTC
>NZ_LWER01000223.1:0-1944 GCF_001634775.1 Sulfitobacter sp. HI0027 | reverse complement strand
TGTAGAGTGCGTTGATCTAATTGGGGGTGCGGACGAAAAGTTGGACTATCTTGGAGATAGTTCATGTACAGCTACGAAGAACGACTGCGCGCGGTTAAGCTTTATATCAAGCTCGGCAAGCGCGCTCAGGCCACCATCCGTGAGTTGGGGTATCCAACGAAGAACGCCCTTAAAGGGTGGTATCGAGAATACCAACGTCTGCAGGACTTGCCGATACGATCGGCACCACGCCCGCCTAAATTCTCGCTGGCGCAAAAGGAGATGGCGTTAGAGCATTATGCAACCCATGGCCGCTGTATCTCATGGACGCTGCGTGCTTTAGGCTATCCATGCCGAACCACAATGACGGCGTGGGTGCGCGAGGCCTTTCCTGACATGAAGCCGGCCTCCAACACGGCATATGGCCCCGGCAATCACTCTGACGCCGTGAAGCAGGCTGCTGTGGCGGGGCTATATAGCCGTCAAGAAAGTGCCCAGTCCCTGGCTGAAAAGTTCGGAGTTAGTCGGCCGACGCTCTATGCTTGGAAAACACAGATCCTTGGCCCGGAGGCTCCTGCCATGATGAAACGCAAGAAGAGCGCCCTTCCCTCAGAGCTTGAGGAGTTGGAGCGTCAGCGTGAAGCCCTGCAGCGTGACATTCGCGAGCTCCAGATTGAGCATGATCTGCTCAAGACTGCGAGTGAAATGATAAAAAAGGAACTCGGCGGCGATCTGCAGAGCCTGAGCAATCGGGAAAAAACCATGCTGATCGTCGCCCTAAAAAAACGGTATAAGACACCAGCGCTGTTGGCTCGGCTGGGTCTCGCGCGCAGCTCGTACTTTTACCACCGCGCTCGCATGAAACAGGGAGATAAGTATCTTCCCATTCGACAGGCCATGAAGGAGGCTTTCGAAAGCAACCATCGCTGTTACGGCTACCGTCGCCTCAAAGCATATATGACGCGGGACTCCATCTCGATCTCCGAAAAAGTGGTGCGGCGCCTGATGAAGCAGGAAGCTTTGATCGTCCCTAAACCGAAGCGCCGACGTTACAGCTCATATCTGGGTGAGATTAGTCCTGCGCCGGAGAATATCATCAACCGAAAATTCCAGGCGGCAGCGCCAAACGAGAAGTGGCTGACCGATATCACCGAGTTCCACATCCGAGCGGGAAAAGTCTATCTTTCCCCAATCATCGATTGCTTCGACGGACTCGTCTTAAGTTGGACCATAGGGACCAGACCGGATGCCGATCTCGTAAACTCAATGCTTGATGCAGCGGTAGAGACCATCGCTGACAGCGAAGTGCGGCCCATCGTCCACAGCGATCGCGGAGGCCACTATCGCTGGCCTGGCTGGCTGGAACGTATCGAGGCAGCAAAGCTCGTTCGTTCGATGTCACGAAAGGCGAGTTCGCAGGACAATGCAGCATGTGAAGGCTTCTTCGGACGCCTGAAGACTGAGTTCTTCTATCCTCGCGATTGGCGAGCCTTCACCGTGGCCCAGTTTATTGACGAGGTTGATGCCTACATCCGCTGGTACAACGAAACACGCATCAAGATGTCCCTTGGTGGCAGAAGCCCGATCGAATACCGTAAAAGCCTCGGCATTATCCCGTGAAAACAGTCCAAGTTTTTGTCCGCACCCCCGGTATTTTCACCGAGATTTGACCCACCCTCAGTTATGCGTCGTGGTCTATGATGCGGTCAATGTTTTGGCCTCCTTTGCAGTTTTCTTTGCTGCCTCAGAACTGACCTTGAAGCGGTAGCTGTCGTTTCCGGTTTCGAGGATGTGGCAGCGGTGGGTAAGCCGATCCAAGAGAGCGGTGGTCATCTTTGCATCCCCGAAGACCTGCGCCCATTCTGAGAAGCTAAGGTTGGTGGTGATGATCACACTGGTGCGCTCATAGAGCTTACTGAGCAGATGGAAGAGCAGCGCCCCGCCAGATGAACTGAACGGCAGGTA
>NZ_LWER01000222.1:0-1203 GCF_001634775.1 Sulfitobacter sp. HI0027 | reverse complement strand
GTCATGTCATTGGCGAAGATGTCAGCGAACGCTTGGACATCATTCCGGCGCAGTTCCGGGTGATTGTCACCCGGCGGCCCAAATACGCCTGCCGGTCCTGTGAGGGTGGGGTCACCCAAGTGCCCGCACCGGCCCACATTATCGCAGGTGGCATGCCGACCGAGGCCACGCTGGCGCATATGCTCGTCTCCAAATACGCGGATCACCTGCCTCTTTACCGGCAAGCACAGATTTACAGCCGTCAGGGGATAGATCTGGATCGCTCGACCTTGGCGGCGTGGGTTGGCAAATCGGCGTTCGAATTGACCCCGGTTTATAATGCGCTCATGGACGACCTGAAACGCTCCACCAAGCTCTTCATGGATGAAACGCCCGCGCCGGTTCTGGCACCCGGGCGCAAACGCACAAAAACAGGATACTTTTGGGCGCTTGCCCGCAATGACAAGCCATGGAGTGGTGATGATCCTCCCGGTGTGGCCTTCACATATGCCCCGGGACGATCCGGCCAGCACGCAGATAATATTTTGAACGGCTTTAGCGGCACCCTGCAGGTGGACGGCTACGCAGGCTATAACCGCTTGCTGAAACGTCCGACGCAGGATGTGACGCTGGCCTATTGCTGGGCCCATGCCCGCCGCAAACTGCATGATGTTACCCAATCCGGAGCGGCACCAATCGCGCAGGAAGGTCTGAACCAAATCCAGGC
Organism: Sulfitobacter sp. HI0027; assembly: GCF_001634775.1. NCBI lineage: Bacteria > Pseudomonadati > Pseudomonadota > Alphaproteobacteria > Rhodobacterales > Roseobacteraceae > Sulfitobacter > Sulfitobacter sp. HI0027. Next base: position 497 of record NZ_LWER01000222.1, on the reverse strand, counting down.
ACTCTACCGCATCGAAAAAGACCTGCGCGGCCTGTCTGCCGACCAACGCAGCGCTGCACGACAGAAACGCTCAAGACCCATCATCGATGCCTTCGAGCTTTGGCTCGCACAAAGCCGCGCCCGCGTCTCAAGCAAATCTCCGACTGGAGAAGCCCTGAAATACATCGCCAAATACTGGGACGGGCTGTGCCTGTTCCTCACCGATGGCCGCATCGAACTCGACAACAATCCAGTCGAGCGCACCATCCGTCCCATAGCCCTCAACCGCAAAAATGCGCTCTTCGCCGGACACGATGCCGGGGCGCAAAACTGGGCCGTCATCGCCTCCCTGATCGAGACCTGCAAACTCAATGGGATCGAGCCCCACGGCTATCTGTCAGGTGTCCTGACAGCTATCGCCCAAGGACACAAACAAACCGACATCAACGAACTGCTGCCTTGGAATTACGCCAAACCCGTGTGACCAGCGCACCGCTTACAGCTCATCGAGATCGCGA
>NZ_LWER01000221.1:0-1456 GCF_001634775.1 Sulfitobacter sp. HI0027 | reverse complement strand
CATTGAAATATCATTATATTCTCAACATTCAGAAAATGGTTCATCTGTTGCATACGAGCCGGAGTTTACGACGGAAGGGGCGGAAAGCTGATGGGGTGGATGGCTCCTGCTTCAACCGGCGTCGCAATGCGCCATAGTGCAGTTGTCAAAATCTGCTTATGAGAGGAGCCACCCCATGCAAGTTACCACAATCGGCGTTGATCTGGCCAAGAACGTTTTCCAGGTCCATGGGATCACCGCGAGCGAAGAAGTCGTGTTCAACAAGCCGCTGCGACGAACGCAATTTCTGCCGTTCTTTGCAAAACTGGATCCGTGCCTGATTGGCATGGAGTCGTGCAGCAGTGCGCATCATTGGGCCCGTGAACTGACAGCTCTTGGTCACGAGGTTCGGCTGATTCCGCCGATGTATGTGAAGCCATATGTCAAACGCGGTAAGTCTGATGCCATTGACGCCGAAGCAATTTGCGAGGCAGTGACCCGACCCACCATGCGGTTTGTTGCGACCAAAACAGTCGAGCAGCAATCCCTGTTGTCGCTACATCGGGCGCGTGACCTTTTGGTGCGCCAAAGAACGCAACTCATCAACAATCTGCGTGGTCTGGTCGCGGAGTTCGGCATCTTCATTCCTAAAGGGCTGGCCCGTGTGATTGGATTTGCTGAGGACATCACTCTTGGTGAAGTGCTCGACTTGCCAGACATCGCCAACGAGGTGATCCGCAACCTGTCAGAACAGCTCATGGCTCTGCATAAGCAGGTCCGATGGTATGAAGAGCGCCTCAAACAAGTGGCCAAAGAAGATGCGCGTGTCCGTTTGCTGCGCACTATACCCGGCGTCGGCGCGGTGACGGCTTCTGCGATCATCGCCAGCATTGGAGATGGTCACCAATTCAAAAACGGCCGGGAGTTCGCAGCATGGCTGGGTTTAACGCCTGCCAACAAATCCAGCGGCGGTAAAGAGAAGCTGGGGCGGATCACCAAGATGGGTGACCAGTATCTGCGATCATTGCTTGTCGTTGGTATGACATCACTCGTTCGACAAACACGATCCCATCCCGAGCGAGCCAGCAAATGGCTTACATCCTTGCTTGAACGCAAATCTGCGCGTGTCGCAACCGTCGCCATGGCCAACAAGACCGCCCGGATCGTCTGGGCAGTGCTTACCCGCAACGAACCCTACAGCCCACGCACTGTAGCCTGAGACGAAAGGAACAACGAGTTAGCAAGACCCGCGAGATGATGGTGCATAAGTCTGCCGCCAAAGCCAAGACACTCCGCCGAATGGCGCGGGCATAATAGCCCGTAAAGCTGATAGGAACTTGGTTTGCGGAACCCATCAGGGCCAGCGGTCAAAACCGCGCAAACAGGCCGGACACATGACTGCTTCTGACAAATGCACAAATCAGATCAAAAATGTCTTGCTATGCAGGAGCCATCCACACAAGTCATTCGCTGCATG
>NZ_LWER01000220.1:0-1531 GCF_001634775.1 Sulfitobacter sp. HI0027 | reverse complement strand
AAATGGAACCACCGCACCTATGCCTTAGAAAAGCATCGTTTTCGGCCCTTAGCATGCGTAATTGGGCTGCCCCTATTCAGAGGTCGAGCTCCCGTTAAAATCACAGCCAGACTGTGAACAAGGGAGATGAATGATGGAATATTTTGCCGGTTTGGATGTGTCACTTCGCTCATGTGCCATCTGTGTCGTCGATGCCAAAGGCAAGGTGATGCTCGAAAAGGAACTATCCTGTGAAGTCGGCGATATCGCCGATTGCCTGAACAGCTCCGGTTATCCGATCGAGCGCATCGGTTTTGAGGCTGGCACGCTGAGCCAGCATCTCTTTTATGGTCTGACCAGTGAAGGTTTTGATGTCGTCTGCATGGAAGCCCGCCAAGTGAATGCTGCCCTTTCAGCGATGCGCAACAAGACTGACAAGAACGACGCGCGTGGGATTGCCCATGTTCTGCGAACCGGCTGGTTCAGCCCGGTCCACATGAAGAGCCGGGAAGCGCATGGTGTGCGGGCCTTGCTCAGCACCCGCAAAGCATTGCTCAACAAGACAATCGATCTCGCCAATGAAGTGCGCGGGCTGTTGAAGATCTTTGGCCTCCGTCTTCCCAAGACAGTGCAGCATGGTAGCTTTGACAGCCTCGTCCGCCCGATGATTGAAATAGATGAGGTGCTGGCACATGCGATTATCCCGCTGCTTGATGCGCGACTGACCTTGTATCAGCACTTTCTTGAACTGGACCGCCGTGTCAAACGCGCCGCCGCCCGGGATGAAGTATGTCTGCGGATGATGACCGTTCCGGGTGTCGGGCCGATTGCGGCGCTGACCTTCAAGGCTGCCGTTGACGATCCTTCGCGCTTCAAACGGTCTCGCACCGTTGCCGCGCATTTCGGACTGACACCAAGGCGCTATCAATCTGGCGAGCACGACAATCCTGGCAGGATTTCGAAAGCCGGAGACCGGGATGTAAGAGCGACGCTTTATGCGGCCGCGAATGCACTGCTAATGCGCACGATAGCAGGCTCTCAGATCAAGTCCTGGGGCATGCGACTGGTGCGAACCAAAGGACGCCGCCGCGCCGTTGTCGCGGTGGCCAGAAAGCTCGCCGTCCTGCTGCATAGAATGTGGACAGATGGCACCGAGTTCCGTCCGGCACAGGTGGAGGGCACAGCATGATCTGATCCGCCACCCTCAAAAGCCGAACGGGATCGTCCCTCACCGGACGAGGTCTGTGGAAGAAGCCGAAAATGGCTGCTGCGCAACGAGAAGCGCGTCCCTTAGCAAGGCTCTCCGCTGCCAATCCGACACATGCGTGCAGCGATGCCCGACGGCATCAACCAAACTGCGAAGAGAAGCGTGACCCGGATGAGTGACAATGATCCACAAGAAAGAAGGAAAACGAGCTTGACCCAAACGCCCAATTAGAGAAGCCGCCATTCTCTTTGCCGCAGATACTGCGTGATCACGTCGCGATCTACCGCTCTCCCTTCCTTTCCGCCCCGGCGGCGGGCTGGCTGTTCTATACATTCAGTTTCGTTT
>NZ_LWER01000219.1:0-50785 GCF_001634775.1 Sulfitobacter sp. HI0027 | reverse complement strand
TCAGGTCTTCTACCCCTATCTGATCGGGGGCATCCTGCCGGGAATGATCTGCGCCTCTATCGCCTATTATATCTCGGTACCGGTGCTGCGGGCTTACCAAAAGCGGCGGCGCGGGATGATCAAAGCCAAGTTCGAGGCGCTCAAGCATAAGGCGGCGCAAAAGGCCGAGGCCAAGCGCCACGCGGACTGAGGCTTTCAGGGCATCAATTTTCCGGAAAAACCGCTTCCCCCTATGGGGTTGGCGAAATTTCCGACCTATGGTCGGGCAAGTGATGCAGGGGGAATCGAGATGGCGGATCAACCAAAGCTGAGATTGGGCGTGAACATTGACCATGTGGCGACCGTGCGCAACGCGCGGGGCGGCGCCTATCCTGACCCGCTGCGCGCGGCCAAGATCGCGGAAAAGGCTGGCGCCGATGGCATCACCGCGCATCTGCGCGAAGACCGGCGGCATATCTCTGACGCCGATATCGAAGGGTTGATGGAGGTGCTTTCCGTCCCGCTGAACTTTGAGATGGCCGCCACCGACGAGATGCAAAAGATTGCCCTGCGCCACAGGCCCCATGCCGTCTGCATCGTGCCCGAAAAGCGCGAAGAGCGCACCACCGAGGGCGGGCTGGAAGTCGCCCGCGAGGAGAACAAGCTGGCCCATTTCATCGCGCCCCTGCGTGAGGCGGGCAGCCGGGTGTCAATCTTCATCGCCGCCGAGCCTGCGCAGATCGAAGCCGCCAATCGCATCGGCGCAGAGGTGATCGAACTGCACACCGGCGCTTATTGCGATGCCTTTGCCGAAGGCCGCTGGGACGAGGCGGATGTCGAGCTTAACAAGCTGCGTGAGATGTCGAGTTTTGCAGCTTCCCTCGGGCTTGAGGTTCATGCCGGACACGGGCTGACCTATGACACGGTGACCCCCATCGCCGCCTTTCCGGAGGTGCGCGAACTCAACATCGGGCACTTCCTGATCGGAGAGGCGATATTCCTCGGGCTGGAACCCGCCATAACCGAAATGCGCCGCCTGATGGATGAGGCCCGCGAGGGCTAAGCCCGCCGGTCTTCGGTGGCGAAAATCCACTCAATGGATGCCTTCTTCTGGACCCAAAACGGCTTTGACTGCGTTGGGCTGCCAGACTGGTTAACAAACCTAAGGAGGCACCAATGAGCGACCATATCGACACACTGAAGAAACTCCACACCCGCCTGATCGACAGCCGCGACGGCTATCGTGAATCCCGCAAGCAGGTCTCGGATGAGGCCGCTTTCGTCGGCTTCTTCGACCAGCGCATCGCTGAGCGCGAGAAGTTCCACACCGAATTGCACCGCCAGTTGGGCGTCGACGGCGTGGATGTCTCCGAAGAAGGCTCCGCCGCGGCATCGGCCCACCGTGGTTGGCTGAAACTGCGTGACGCGGTGACCGGCGATGACGAAGCCGTCTATGACGAAATCGTCAACGGCGAAACCGCATTGATCGAAAACTACGACGATGCGATCAAAGCCACCGCTGGCCGCCCCGGTTATGAGTTCCTGACCGAGCAGCGTGCCTCTGTGCAGCGCGCCATTGATGAGGCGAAAGCCGAAAAAGCGCGCCACGCCACAGCCTAAGCTGCGCGACATCCCGAGTTTAACGCCGTTCCGTTCCGCGGGGCGGCGTTTTCGCGTCGTATTGCTGCTTTTCCTCGGCAACGGCGCATGATCTATTGTCGGTAAAGGGCGCATCGGCCCTGTCACGCGACAAGAATGGCACTCAATGATCCTCGGCATCGGTACTGATTTGGCAAATATCGAGCGTATCCAAGGCACGCTCGACCGCTTTGGCGACCGTTTCCGCAATCGTGTTTTTACGGACGTGGAACAACGCAAGGCCGAGCGTCGCCGCGATGTCGCGGGAACTTACGCCAAACGCTGGGCCGCGAAAGAGGCCTGCTCAAAGGCGCTTGGCACCGGGCTGCGCATGGGCATTGCATGGCGCGACATGGCGGTCAGCAATCTGCCCACCGGCCAACCCGTGATGGAAGTGACCGGTTGGGCCGCCGACCGTCTGGCCGCGATGACCCCGCCGGGGCATGAGGCAATCATCCATGTCACCCTGACCGATGACCACCCCTGGGCGCAGGCCTTTGTCGTGATCGAAGCGCGCCCCCTTGCCGATTGAGACCGCTCAGGCTGGCGTGCGCCGCCGTTTCGCGTCATATGCACGCGGGACAGGCCGATCCGGCCCCGCGTCACTTGACTTGGCCCGCACGGCCCCGCATGTAACCCCAAACCGATATGTCAGGAGCGCCGCATGGCCGCCAAGGAAAAAACCGGCAACGCCTTTGTCGAAACCATCAAGACAATCTTCTGGGCGCTGCTGATCGCCGGTGTCTTTCGGACCCTGTTCTTCCAGCCCTTCTGGATCCCTTCGGGGTCGATGAAAGAGACGCTGCTGATCGGCGATTTCCTTTTCGTGAACAAGATGGCTTACGGCTATTCCTATGCGTCTTGCCCCAGCCTGATGCTCCCCGGTGTCGGGATCGAGATTGACGCCAAGGATGTCTGCGGTGTCTTCGATGGCGATAATGAGCGTCTCTTCGGGTCCGAGCCTGAGCGCGGCGATGTGGTGGTCTTCCGTCACCCCGTATCGGGCCGCGACTACATCAAGCGTCTGATTGGCCTGCCGGGGGACAAGGTGCAGATCCAAAACGGCGTCATCAGCCTGAACGGCACCCCGGTCAAAGTCGAAGATGCAGGCACCTTTGAAGAGGTCATGGCCCCGCAAGGCCCACAACAACTGCGCCCGCGTTGCGAAAACGGCCCCGTCGGGCAGGGCGGCACCTGCCTCAAAAGCCGCCAGATCGAAACGCTGCCCAATGGCGTCTCGCATCCGATCTTGAACATCACCAACCAGCAGTCGGACAACACGGGCGTCTATACCGTGCCTGAGGGGCATTACTTCTTCATGGGCGACAACCGCGACAATTCTGCCGATAGCCGGTTGGCGCAGCGCGCCGGTGGCGTGGGTTTCGTGCCGTTTGAGAACCTAATTGGCCGCGCGGATCGCATCATGTTCAGTTCTGCCGGGCGTTCGATGCTGTTCTTCTGGACATGGCGCAGCGACCGTTTCTTCGAAGCTGTAAGATGAAGCTAAGCGGAGACCTCAAAGCCTTTGAGGCGCGGATCGGCCATCACTTCGGCAAGCCGGACGTGCTGGTGCGCGCCGTGACCCATGCCTCTATGTCCTCGGCCAACCGCGACGACAACCAGCGCTTGGAGTTTCTGGGCGACCGGGTGCTGGGCCTCGTCATGGCCGAGGCGCTGCTGGCGCTGGATCCCGGTGCGACCGAGGGGCAGTTGGCCCCGCGGTTCAACGCATTGGTGCGCAAGGAAACCTGCGCCGATGTGGCGCGCGAGATCGATCTGGGAAAGGTGCTGAAACTGGGCCGGTCTGAGATGATTTCGGGCGGGCGGCGCAAACAGGCGCTTTTGGGCGATGCGATCGAAGCGGTTATCGCCGCCGTCTATTTGGATGGCGGGTTTGACGCGGCCAAAGACCTCGTGTTGCGGCTGTGGGGCAACCGGCTGAAGACCGTCAAGGAAGATGCGCGTGATGCCAAGACCGCGTTGCAGGAATGGGCGCAGGCGCGCGGGCTGAACCCGCCGCGCTATGTCCAGACCGACCGCAGCGGCCCCGACCATGCGCCGGTCTTTACCATTACCGCGCGGCTGGACAACGGCGCCGAAGCCGCCGCCACCGCGCCCTCAAAACGCGCCGCCGAACAGGCCGCCGCCAGCACATTGCTGCGGCAATTGGAGAAGAACTCATGACCACCCGTGCCGGATTTGTTGCCCTGATCGGAGAGCCCAACGCGGGCAAATCCACGCTGCTGAACCGCATGGTTGGGGCCAAAGTCTCGATCGTGACGCATAAAGTCCAGACCACCCGCGCCCGCATCCGTGGCGTGGCGATGGAGGGCGACGCGCAGCTTGTCTTCGTCGACACGCCTGGCCTGTTCCAACCGCGCCGCCGGCTTGACCGTGCCATGGTCGCCGCCGCCTGGGGCGGGGCTGCGGATGCCGATGTGATCGTGCTGCTAATCGAAGCGCACCGTGGCATGACCGAGGGTGTCGAGCGTATCCTTGAGGAGCTTGGCAGCATCGCCAAGGGCCGCCGCGTGGCGCTGGCGATCAACAAGATCGACCGCGTTGAGGCGCCTGTGTTGTTGGGGCTGACCGAAAAGATGAACGCAGCTTTCGATTTCACCGAGACTTTCATGATCTCCGCCGAGCGTGGCCACGGTATCGACACGCTGCGCCAGTGGCTGGCCGGAGAGGTGCCGGAAGGCCCGTGGCTCTACCCCGAAGACCAGATTGCCGACCTGCCGATGCGCAATATCGCGGCCGAGATCACCCGCGAGAAACTGACCCTGCGGCTGCATCAGGAACTGCCCTATCAGCTCACGGTCGAAACCGAGAATTGGGAAGAGCGCAAGGACGGCTCGGCCCGGATCGATCAGTTGGTCTATGTCGTGCGCGACGGTCACAAGGGCATCGTGCTGGGCAATAAGGGCGAGACGATCAAGGCCGTGGGTAAAGCGGCGCGGGAAGAGCTTGAAGAGTTCCTTGGCCGCAAGGTGCATCTGTTTTTGCAGGTCAAGGTTCGCGCCAATTGGCTGGAAGAGGCCGAGCGCTATTCCGAGATGGGCTTGGATTTCAAAGATGGCAACGACTGAGCGTAAAGGCCAGCCATGCCGCATCTGACCGCGCGTTTCTGGGTCGACGCCTATCTCACCCGGCTGCGTTTGCAGGATATCCCGGCCTTTGTTGTGGCTCATGGCGATGACACGGGCGGCGCTGTGCTGGTGAAACTGGCGACGCTGGACGGCAAAGCAGTGCTGTTTCAACGCTCTTTTGATTTGATGACCGGCGACCGGAAGTGGATTGAGCTGGCTTCGGGTGACGAGGCTGAGGTTGACGCCACCGTCGCCCGCCAACGCAGCTTTGACCCGGACCTCTGGGTGATCGAAGTCGAAGACCGGCAGGGCCGCCACCTGTTGGACGAACCGGGGCTCACCTGATGGAATGGCGCGATCAGGGCATCCTGCTGAGCGCGCGGCGACATGGCGAAACCTCGGCCATCATCGAAGTTTTCACTCCCGAACAGGGCCGCCATGCCGGGATCGTGCGCGGCGGCACCAGCCGCAAGATCGCCCCCAGCCTGCAGCCCGGCGCGCAGCTTGATCTGGCATGGCGCGCGCGGTTGGAGGACCATATCGGGGCCTTCACGGTCGAGCCTTTGCGGAGCCGGGCTGCAGTGGCGATGCAGGACCGACTGGCGCTGGCGGGGTTGAATGCGGTGACGGCGCTTTTGTCCTTTTGTCTGCCCGAACGCGAGCCGCATCCGGCGCTCTACCGCCGCACCGAAGCGCTGCTCGATCTTCTGGGGCAGGGGGAGGTCTGGCCGCTGGCCTATCTGAAATGGGAGCTGCGTCTGTTGGAAGAGATGGGCTATGCGCTCGATCTGGAAAGCTGCGCGGTAACCGGGGTGAGCGAAGAGCTGATCTATGTTTCGCCCAAGTCGGGCCGTGCGGTCTCGGCCAAGGGCGCGGGGGAGTGGGCGGATCGTTTGCTGCCATTGCCGACAGTCCTGCGCGGCGGCACGGGGAGCGATGCGGAGATTGCCCAAGGCTTGGTGACCACGGGCCATTTCCTGACCGCGCATCTGGCGCGCGATCTGGGGGGCAAACCCCTGCCGGAAGCCCGCGCGCGCTTTATCGATGCTTTCAGTCGGCGGCTTTGAAGATCAGTCGTTCGCCGCTTTCATCCGATAGGATCAGCGTGTCGCCCAATACATCCGAGATGGTCACCTCTCCTAAAGCATTCAGAAACGCCGTCTCTGCCGCGAGGTCCGGGCAGGCGCGGCGCGTGGCGGCGATATGACCCGCGTCGAACCACGGGTAGGGCACCGTCATCGCGGCGCTATAGGCGTTGCAGGGGGCCTCTCCGGCGATCTTGCCAGCTTCCGGAAAGGTCAGGGTCGCACGGGCGTCGAAGGGGGTGCCGTCCAGTTCCACCAAGGCCCATGTCTTGTCTCCGCCGCCATAGGCACGAACGGTTTCGTCACTCTGGCATTGCGGCAGAGCACTGAGGGCGGCGAGGATCAAAAAGCTGCGCATGGGCTGTCCTTTGGGTTGAAACGCCGCCTATGTCCTCGACATCGGCAGCGCTTGCAACCCCGGCGCGTTAGCCCAGCAGCCGCCGCGCGATAACCTGCGCTTGGATTTCCGCCGCACCCTCAAAGATGTTGAGAATCCGCGCGTCACAGAGCACCCGGCTGATCTTGTACTCGAGCGCGAATCCATTGCCGCCGTGGATCTGCAGGCCGTTGTCGGCGGCGGCCCAAGCGACCCGCGCGCCGAGCAGCTTGGCCATGCCTGCTTCGACATCACAGCGCCGTCCGGCGTCCTTTTCAAAGGCGCTGTAATAGGTCAACTGCCGCGCGATCATTAGTTCCACCGCCATCATCGCCAGCTTGCCCGACACGCGGGGGAAGTTGATCAGCGCCTTACCGAACTGCTTGCGGTCCTGGGCGTATTGCATCGAGATATCGAGCGCCGATTGCGCCACGCCAATGGCGCGGGCGGCGGTCTGGATGCGGGCGGATTCAAACGTCTCCATCAGTTGTTTGAAGCCGCGTCCCTCTTCGCCGCCAAGAAGGTTCTCACCCTTCACTTCGAAACCGTCGAAGCCAAGTTCGTATTCTTTCATGCCGCGGTAGCCGAGCACCTCAATCTCTCCGCCGGTCATGCCGGGGGTGGGGAAGGGGTTGGCATCGTCGCCGGGGGTCTTTTCGGCCAAGAACATCGACAAGCCACGGTGGTCTGTGGTCTCAGAATCAGTCCGCGCCAACAGTGTCATCACATGGGTGCGCGCGGCATGGGTGATCCATGTCTTGTTGCCGGTGACCTTATAGTCGTCCCCGTCCTTGACCGCACGGGTGCGCAGGCTGCCGAGGTCCGACCCGGTGTTCGGCTCAGTGAAAACCGCCGTGGGCAAAGTCTCGGCGCTGGCGATGCGGGGCAGCCATTTCTCTTTCTGCGCGTCGGTGCCGCCGCAGAGGATCAGTTCCGCCGCGATTTCCGAACGGGTGCCAAGCGAGCCCACACCGATATAGCCGCGCGAAAGCTCCTCGCTGACCACGCACATCGACGCTTTGGTCAGGCCGAGCCCGCCGTATTCCTCGGGAATGGTCAGGCCGAAGACACCCATTTCGGCCAGTTCTTCGATCACTTCGATAGGGATCAATTCGTCTTTCAGATGCCAATCGTGGGCATAGGGTTCGACCTTTTCGACCGCGTAGCGGCGGAACTGGTCGCGGATCATTTCAAGCTCTTCATCAAGCCCGCTGACGCCAAAGGTCACATCGGCGCTGCGCTCCTGCATCAGCTCCACCAGACGGCTGCGCGCGGCTTGGGTGTTGCCGCCGCGGGTCAGGGTGGTGATCGACGGCGCGTCGAGCGTGGCCTGATCCTCAGCGCTCAGCCCCAAATCTTGCAGGCGCAGTATCTCGCCTTGGTTCATCTGGATGCCGCCGCGCATCTGGCAAAGGTATTCGCCAAAGCCGATCTGGTGCAGCAGTTGCTCAACCTCGCCAAAGCGCCCGTCATCCTGCAGCCGTTCGGCCCAAAGCTGCATCTGTCGCAGCGCTTGGACATAGGTGGCGAGCCATGCGAGCCCGTGAGCGGCGGTTTGGTTGGCCTCGATCAGCTTGGCTGAGACGCGATCCCCCTCGCTCACCTGCGCGCGGACGGCGGCGGTGGCGGTTTCCAGCAGCCGATCCAACGGCGGCAGCGTCGCGCCGGTGAGCCCGATCAGATCGTCGAGAATTACGCTATGCATCGTCATATCCTGACCATCATGTGCCATGAGCTGTCCTTTCTTGCTTGGGGAAGACATAGACCTTTCGCAGTCGCAGCACAACAAAGATACGTTTTACTGCAGCATTTTGTTTTAATCTTGCGTGCTTATTTTTGACGTGCGGCTGCCCAAGGGGGTGCTATGTAGCGGTATGGACAGTATTTTCCCCTTTCTCACCCCGTTCGAATTCTATGCTGCACTTGCAATCGGCCTCTGTGGCGGGTTCGTGAAGGGCGTTGTCGGTTTTGCTCTGCCGCTCGTACTCATATCTGGTCTCACGACCTTTATGGCGCCCGAATTGGCGCTGGCGGGGCTGATTCTGCCGACGGTGCTGGCCAATGCGTTCCAAGCGCTGCGGCAGGGGCCGCAGGCGGCGCTGCGTTCGATCCGGTTGTTCTGGGTTTTCTTGGTTTGCGGCGGCGTGATGCTGGTGCTCTCCGCGCAGATGGTGCGGCTGGTGCCCGCCACCGTGATGCTCTTGATGATCGGGGTGCCGGTGGTGCTGTTCGCGCTGCTGCAACTGTCCAAGCATAAATTCCACCTGCCGCAGCGCTCGGCCAAGGTTGAGGCGCTGGTGGGCGGTTTTGCCGGGGCTGTCGGAGGGATATCGGGCATCTGGGGGCCGCCCACGGTGGCCTATCTCACCGCGCTCGGAACCGAGAAACATGACCAGATGCGAATCCAAGGTGTGATCTACGGGCTGGGCGCTGTGGCGCTTTTGGCGGCGCATATCGGGTCAGGAGTGCTGAATGCGCAGACATGGCCGTTTTCCGCGCTGTTGATCCTGCCGGTAATGCTGGGCGTCTGGCTGGGCAGCAAGGTGATGGACCGGGTGGACCCGGTGCTGTTCCGCAAGATGACGTTGCTGGTGCTGATGGTGGCGGGGTTGAACCTGATCCGACGGGCGATCTTTTAAGCGGGTCCAGAAATAAGCGTGCAGCATGACCAGCTATCATCAGCCTATGCCAATGGATTGGCGATTTGGCAAGGTTTGGCTCGCACTAGGCCGTGCACATCATGGGGGCGGCATAGTGGCAAGAGGCGAGACAGATCAGCGACCAGTAGGCAGGGGGTGGTCTAAAGATTTTGATCGCAAAGCATCGTTTGCCATGGTCAAATCGTGCGTATCATTTGTAGGGGCTGTTGCGCTAGCGCTCTCATCGCTTCTTCGAAGCGACTGCCGCGCGACGCCTTTTGCTTTGCAAAAGGCTTGGTGGAGCCTAGCGGGATCGAACCGCTGACTCAGAGTAGCCGCGAAGCGGATGCGCGTCAGTCAGCCCCTCTATCGGGTGATACTTATCTTATATCTGAAAGGGGGATGATGGTGGAGCCTAGCGGGATCGAACCGCTGACCTCCTGCATGCCATGCAGGCGCTCTCCCAGCTGAGCTAAGGCCCCATCGTGGATCGTGTGATCCGGGTCGTTCTGTGCCGCTAATTAGGCGCTGGCGGAGGCGGGATCAAGCGGAAAATTGACCCCGCCGCCGATTAATTAATCCTCGTCGTCCGAGGCCACATCGGCCAGATCGTCGAGCGGAACTGTATCGTCATCATCGTCGTCGTCATCAAGGATATCGTCATCCAGATCCACGTCGACCGCATCATCGTCATCGACCAGCGATTCGTCGTTCGCCTTGTCGCCCTTCTTGGCTTTGGCTGTGACCGCATCCTCGGCATCCGCCGCGATCATGCGCGACTTGGAGTTGTCGACCTCGACCTCTTCGCCCGTGTAGGGGCTGATGATCGGATTCTTATTGAGGTCATAGAAGCGCTTGCCCGTAGTGGGGCACAGGCGCTTGGTTCCCCATTCTTCGTTGGGCATGAAACACCCCTTTATAATATTGCTGTTGCGTGTAGATGATTCCGGCCAAGTGCCATATGAGGGGGGCACTGTCAAAGGCTTTGGCCTCTATCTAGGGACGTTGCTCCGGTAATGAAAGACCCTGTGCTGCCCGGCAACCCGCCGATTCCGCTGATCCTGCGCCGTTCGGCGCGCGCGCGACGCATCTCTTTGCGGATCTCGCAGTTGGACGGGCGGGTCACCCTGACCATGCCCAAACGTCTGGCCGAGCGTGAGGCTCTGGCCTTTGCCGAGACCAAACAGGACTGGATTCGCCAGCATCTTGCCGCGCGGGGCGAGGATGTGATCGTGGCGCCGGGGGCTGAGGTGCCGGTGGGCGGCAAGGTGCTGCGGGTGCGCGGCGGGCAGGGGCGTGAGATGCAAGGGAGGGGCGTGCGGATCGGCCCCGAAGAAATCTTCGTGCCCGGCCCGAAGGAGAGCATCGGCAAACGTCTTGCGGCGCATCTGCGCGAAGTGGCCCGCGACCGCCTCGCCGGGGCCTGTGACGACTATGCCGCGCTGCTGGGCAAGCCCTACGCCCGGATCACCCTGCGCGACACGCGCTCTCGCTGGGGGTCTTGCACCAGTGATGGCAGGCTGATGTTCTCGTGGCGGCTGATCATGACCCCGCCCGAGGTGCTGGATTATGTCGCTGCCCATGAGGTCGCGCATCTGGCGCAGATGAACCACTCGCCCGCCTTCTGGGCCGAGGTCACGCGGATATACGGTGATTATCAGGCCCCCCGCCAATGGCTGCGCGACCATGGCGGCGGGCTGCATCGCTACCGGTTCTAGGCAAGGGTCGCAAAGCGCGCCTTCAGCAGTGCTTCGGCATATTCATCCTCGGCCGTGCTGTCATGCACCACGCCACCACCGACATTCAGCCGCAACCGCCCATCGGCGTGGCAGGTTGCCGTGCGGATTGCCACGTTGAACTGCATGGCCCCCGTGGGGGCGATCCAGCCCACCGCCCCGCAATAGGCATCGCGTGGCGTGGGCTCTAGCGCGCGCAGGATCTGCATGGCGCGAATTTTCGGCGCGCCGGTGATAGAGCCACAGGGGAAAAGCGCGTGAAAGATCTCGGCCAGCCGCTTGCCCGGCAAGACCTGCGCCGTGATCCGCGAGGTCATCTGGTGCAGGGTCTCATAGGTTTCGATCTCGAACAGTTTCGGCACTTCGACACTGCCCACGTCGGCGATCCGGCTGATGTCATTGCGCAGCAGGTCCACGATCATAAGGTTCTCGGCCATGTTCTTTTCCGAAGCAGCAAGATCGGCGCGCAGCTTGGCGTCTTCATGGGCGTCCCGCCCCCGCCGCGCGGTGCCCTTCATCGGGCGCGCGGTCAGGTGTCCGTCCGCGGTCAGCGCAAAGAATAACTCAGGCGAGCGTGACAGCAGGACCGGGCTACCAAGATCGACGAAGGCCCCATGTTCCACCCGCTGGCGCTGCCGCAGCCGGGCATAGAGGGCGGCAGGCGTGCCGCTATAACGCCCCTCCATCCCAAAGGTCAGATTGGCCTGATAGATATCTCCGGCTGTGATGAAGTCCTGCACCTGCGCAAAGGCGGCCTCATACTGGGCAAAGTCCCAATCCGGCGTCAGGGCAGACAGGTTTGCATCCCCAGTTGTGTCGTCGAAACGGTGCGGTTGCGGCGCATCAAACACCCCGAAACGCAGCAAGGGCAGCCCGCGCTTCGTAGGCATCAGGTCGCGCAGCTTACCAGAGCCGAGGTAGCCCAGCTCATAACTCGCATAGCCAGCAAGCCACGCGCCTCCCGCCTGCGCCGCCTCAAGGGCTGCAAAGGCTGTGGGCACCTCTGCGGGGGTCTGGGCACTGATGATCCGCTGGGGCGCGTGAAAACCCGTGCCGCTTCCCAGCGGGCCAGTGTCAAAGAGGACGCAAGGACCAGCCATGCCGCGCCTTAAAAGTCCGCAGGCACGCGCATGTCGCGCAGCGGGCGGACGATATCGATGGATTCTTGGTAGATCGGGTGCGCCTTATAGGCGGCCAGCGCCTCGGCGTCGGGGAATTCGGCATAGACAACCACATCCACATCGCCCGACAGCGCGTCGACACGGGTGTTTTCGCAGATCTCGAAGGTAGTCGAATGCGGGATGTCGGCCAGTTTCCAAAGCCCCGCCACGATCGTGGGCAAGTCTTTGGGGTCTTTGGCCGAGAAAAAGACCACGTGACGGATGAAGTTTCGTTTGGTCAAGGCGCGTCTCCTTTGGCGGTTTTATCCCCGATAAATCGCCGCAGGGTCCGGGACAACGGGTGATCGTGCTCAGCGCCGCAAAATGCCGCGCTTGACGGGTGGCTAATTTGTGATCACAACCGCATCATGAACCTCAGCCCCCGCCCTGTCGAGGCCACACCACTGGCCCATGATCGTGTCTACCGCCGCCTGCGCGCGCGGATCATGCACGGCGATCTGCCGCCCGGTCATGCCCTGACCCTGCGCGGCATCGGTAAGGAATATGAGGTCTCGATGACGCCCGCGCGCGAAGCGGTGCGGCGTTTGGCGGCCGAAGGCGCGCTCACGATGTCGGCCTCTGGGCGCATCTCCACCCCCGAACTCAGCAACGAACGGATCGAAGAATTGGCCGCCCTCCGCGCGCTTCTGGAGGTCGAACTCGCTTCTCGCGCCTTGCCGCGCGCACATATGGCGCTGATCGAGCGGATGCAGACCATCAACACCAATATCGCCGAGGCCGTGGCCCACCGCGATGCGGTCAGCTACATCCGCACCAACCTCGAATTTCACCGCACGCTTTATCTGCGCGCCCAAGCACCCGCCATGCTCGCCATGGCGGAAACGGTTTGGCTGCAACTCGGCCCCACCATGCGCGCGCTCTATGGCCGCCTGCGCCGGACCGAGCCGCCGCATTTCCACCGGCTGATCATCGCCGCTTTGCGCGCCGGGGATGAGCCGGGGCTGCGACTGGCGGTGCGCTCTGATGTCACCCAAGGTCTGCGGATGCTGGCCAGTTAACTGTTAGCCCCCCGCTCAACTCGCCGCGCCCTCTTTTGGCGGCGCGGGAGGTTCGACCATCCAATGCGTGCCGGTTGATAAAATACAGCTCATGCCATCAGCCCTGCTTATCAACACGGTAAAGCTGCCGCTTTCAGCCGAGGCAAAGACTTCGATCAGCGCGTTCGGGTTTTGCAGGCCCCGCGCCGAAAGGGTCTCGCCATAGGCGGCTTCCAATTGCGAAGCGAGCGCCGCACGCGGGGCGCAGGCCAGAGCCTGAGCAAAGACCGGTGGCCCGGTGCAGGCCATGCCAAAAAGCAGGGCGGCGGTGAGAATACGTTTATACATGACAGGCTCCCTTGTGCTGTGGTCAACAAGGGCATCCGGCGGCACAGGGGTGTCGCAGACGCCCTGTAGTATAAATATCGGCTGCGTCGGGGCCGTTTGCAAATCACACCGGGTCACATATGCGGCGCTTGACAGGTGCGCGGCAGAGGCGCATCTATGCTTCATGGAACAGACCTGCTTCACAACAGTCTATTATCCCCGCTCCTAACCGGCGCGGCACCTATTCCCATATCCACAAGCCGCCACAGCGCGGCTTTGCTTGTCTCCCTGTGGCGATCACAGAAAGAGACGGCATGCCCCCCATTCGACCCGTCCAAAAGTCCGATCTACCAATGGTCCTCGATCTGGCCCATGCGCTTGCCGCCTACCACGGCGACACCGCCACACTCACGCTGGCCGCTCTGGAACGAGACTGCCTTGGCCCCACGCCTTGGCTGACACTCTTGGTCGCCGAAGGCGCGACCGGCCTGCATGGCTATGCGGCGCTCTGCCCGCAGATGCAGTTGCAATTCGGCGCAAGGGGGATGGACCTTCACCACCTCTTTGTCTGCGACACCGCGCGCGGGCGCGGCATCGGCAAAGCACTGGTCGACGCCGCGCTGGACCATGCAAAGGCGCAGGGATGCAGCTATGTGACGGTGGGAACAGATACAAAAAACCGGCGCGCGCAGGGGTTCTACCGCGCCGCCGGTTTCGATCACATCACGCCTGATCCGCGTTTTCGGCGGCGGCTGGCTTAGGCAGCCAGTCCTTTTCGGCCCATCTCAAGGAACTTGGTCCGGCGCTCTTTGACCAAAGTCTTGCCGTCCTTGCCGTCGAGTTCCTTGAGCATGGCTTCGATCGACTTGCCCACTGCGTTGATCGACTCTTCGGCATGACGATGCGCGCCGCCCATCGGTTCCGGAATGATCTGGTCAATGACACCAAGGGTCTTAAGCTCATTCGCCGTCAAACGCATCTGCTCGGCGGCTTCGCGCATCTTCTCGCTGTCTTTCCACAGGATCGACGCACAGCCTTCGGGTGTGATCACCGAATAAACCGAATGTTCCAGCATCGCGACACGGTTCGCCGTGGCAAAAGCCACCGCCCCGCCAGAGCCGCCTTCGCCGACGATCACACTAATCAGCGGCACACCAATCTGCAGACATTTTTCCGTCGAGCGGGCAATCGCCTCAGACTGGCCGCGCTCCTCTGCACCCTTACCGGGATAGGCCCCGGGCGTGTCGACGATGGTGACCACGGGCAGGTTAAACTTATCCGCCAGTTCCATCAGCCGCACGGCCTTGCGATAACCCTCAGGCCGCGCCATGCCGAAATTACGCTCAATCCGGCTCTTGGTGTCATTGCCCTTCTCATGGCCAATCACCACCACCGGCGTATCGTTAAACCGCGCCAGCCCGCCCATGACGGCCAGATCATCGGCAAAATTGCGGTCGCCGGCCAGCGGCGTGAATTCCGTAAAAAGCGCCTCGATATAGTCTTTGCAATGGGGCCGCTCTGGATGACGCGCCACCTGACATTTGCGCCATGGCGTCAATGAGCCATAAAGGTCTTCGAGCATCCCCGCCGCTTTTTTGTCCAGCGCGCGGGCCTCATCGGTGATGTCCATCTCTTCGTTGGACCGGGCCAATGCCCGCAGCTCTTCCGCCTTGCCTTCGATCTCGGCCAGCGGTTTTTCGAAATCCAAATATTGGGTCATTGCATGCTCCGGCTTGTTGCCCTGTTATATGGAGCGCAACGCGCCGGTTTGCAACGCGGGTTTGACAGGCAGGCAAGCGCACGCCCTTACCACTTCATCCTTTTTCAAATACCCTCGGGGGTCCGGGGGCAGCGCCCCCGGCGGCTGGCCGCAGTCGCTCAGCCCCCGGCGATCATCTCGGACTGGCGCACAATCACCTCGGCCTGTTTAATGCTGGCGATGTCCACCAGACGCCCCTTATAGACAGTCGCGCCCTCACCCTTCGCCTTGGCCTCTTCCATCGCGGCAAGGATTTCGCGCGCTTCGGCGACGGCTTCGTCCGAGGGTGTGAACACCTCGTTGCTCAGCGCCACCTGCTTGGGGTGGATCGCCCATTTGCCAACCATGCCCAGCGTGGCCGATCGCCGCGCCTGCGCGCGGAAACCCTCGTCATCCGAAAAATCGCCAAAAGGTCCGTCGACCGGCAGCACGCCATGGGTGCGGCAGGCGGCGACGATGGCGGCCTGCGCCCAGTGCCACGGGTCCGACCAATGCTTTTGCTCACCGCGCTGCATATAGTAGTTTTCCTGCGTGCCGCCGATGCCGGTGGTCTGCATGCCCATGGAGGCAGCGAAATCCGCGGCCCCCAGCGACATCGCCTGCAAACGCGGAGAAGAGGCGGCGATCTCTTCCACATGGGCGATACCGGCGGCGGATTCGATAATCACCTCAAAGCTGATCTTCTTCTCTCGCCCCTTGGCGGTCTCGACCGCCGTCACCAGCGCGTCGACGGCATAGACATCCGCCGCGCAGCCCACCTTGGGGATCATGATCTGGTCGAGCCGCTCGCCCGCCTGCTCCAGCAGTTCCACCACGTCACGGTACCAATAGGGCGTGTCCAACCCGTTGATCCGGACCGAAAGTGTCTTCTTGCCCCAGTCGATCTCCGAGATCGCCTTGATGATATTGGCGCGCGCGCTGTCCTTGTCCGAAGGTGCCACGCTGTCTTCGAGGTCGAGGTTGATCACATCGGCATCCGAGGCCGCCATCTTTGCAAAGATCGCCGGGCGGGAGCCGGGGCCGAACAATTGGCAGCGGTTCGGGCGGGCAGGGGCGGCAGGCTGAATACGGAAGCTCATGGGGCACCTATGGGTAATTTTGTTTCATCATCAGTCTCCATTCTGGTATGAAATTGCGCTGCCAATCGCAAGGAGGTTTTCGCAGTCGCAGCATTTCAATGATTTTTGTGGCCTCACGGCGCAGCGCACGAATTTTGCGCAGCCAACGGTAATTTGCGGGAAATGCTGCGCATTTGCCTGCAGATGCGTCGACAACGCCACGCACTTGCGTATTCTCACGCGCAATATGCGGACAAATTTAATGCCGGAGGCTTGCCATGATCAAAACCCCCTATCTGCTGTTTTTGGGCGACGCGCCCGATGCTCTGTCTGCCAAGGTTGCCCAAGGCATCAAAGACTGGCGCCCCGACAACGCGGTCGGTCAGTTCCGCATGGAGGGCTGTAAGGCCGACCTCGGCCTGCAAGACATGACGCTGGCCGAAGCGCGTGAGGCAGGGGCCGAGACATTGGTCATCGGTGTCGCCAACCGTGGCGGCAAGATCAGCGCGGCTTGGAAAGAGGTGCTGATCGAGGCGCTGAACATGGGCTTCGACATCGCCTCGGGCCTGCACAACCTGCTGCGCAACGAAGCCGATCTGGTCGCCGCCGCCGAGGCGAATGGCACAACCCTGCATGACGTGCGTGTGCCCAGCGTCGAATATCCCATTGCAGACGGTAAGAAACGCAGCGGTAAGCGGGTCTTGGCCGTGGGCACCGATTGCTCGGTCGGGAAAATGTACACCGCCCTCGCGCTTGATGAGGCGATGCGCGAAAAGGGCATGAAAAGCACCTTCCGTGCCACGGGCCAGACCGGCATCCTGATCACTGGCGAAGGCGTGCCGCTGGATGCCGTGATCGCCGATTTCATGGCCGGGTCGGTGGAATATCTCACGCCCGACAATGATGACGACCATTGGGATATCATCGAAGGGCAGGGTAGCCTGTTCCATGTCTCCTACTCAGGCGTGACCATGGCGCTGATCCACGGCGGCCAACCCGATGCGCTGATCCTCTGCCATGAGCCAACCCGGACCCATATGCGCGGCCTGCCGGAATACAGCTTGCCCAGCATGGAAGCGGTCCGCGACGTGGCGCTGACACTGGCCCATGTGGCGAACTCCGCCTGCAAGGTCGTCGGCATTTCGGTCAACACCTACCACATGTCCGAAGCCGAGGCGGATGCCTATCTGGCCGAAGTCGAAGAGCGTCTTGGCCTGCCTGCGGTCGATCCCTTCCGCCAAGGGGCGGCGCGACTGGCCGATGCGCTGGCGGCGCTATGACCATGCAGATCGACGTTACCGCTGATACGTTCAAACTGGCGCAGGTCTTTACCATCAGCCGTGGTTCGCGGACCGAGGCCAAGGTTCTGACCGTGCGCATCACCGATGGTGGCGTGACCGGCTGGGGCGAATGCGTGCCCTACGCGCGCTACGACGAAACGCTCGAATCAGTCACGGCTGAGATTAACGGCCTGCCCGACAATTTCACCCGTGCCACGCTTTATGATCTGCTGCCCGCCGGGGCGGCTCGCAACGCTGTCGATTGCGCGCTGTGGGATCTGGAAGCCAAACGCGCGGGCAAGCGCGTTTGGGAACTGGCCGGGCTGACCGCGCCGGGGCCAGAGGTCACCGCCTATACTTTGTCACTGGACGACCCCGAAGCGATGCGCGCGCAGGCCGCGAAACACAGCCATCGGCCCCTGCTCAAGATCAAGCTCGGCACGCCTGATGACATGCCCCGGCTCGAAGCCGTGCGCGCAGGTGCGCCCGATGCCACCATCATCATCGACGCCAATGAGGGCTGGTCGGCAGAGGTCTACGCTGACCTTGCGCCCCATCTGGTGCGCCTTGGCGTGGCATTGGTCGAACAACCCTTGCCCGCAGGGGACGACGACGCGCTCTTAGGCATGGACCGCCCCGTACCCGTGTGTGCGGATGAGAGCTGCCATGACCGTGCCAGCCTGCCCGGCCTCAAGGGCAAATACGATGTGGTGAACATCAAGCTCGACAAGACCGGCGGGCTGACCGAAGCGCTGGCGTTGCGCGATGCGGCGCGGGCCGAAGGGTTCGACGTGATGGTCGGCTGTATGGTCGGATCGTCGCTGGCGATGGCTCCGGCGACGCTGGTGGCCCAAGGCGCGAAGGTGGTGGATCTTGACGGCCCGCTGCTTCTGGCCGAAGACCGCGACAATGCTTTGAAATTCGACGGCGCGGGCGTGCATCCCCCCGTAGCCGCGCTCTGGGGGTGACCATGCGAACTGTCTATGTAAACGGCGAATACCTGCCCGAGGATCAGGCCAAGGTCTCGATCTTTGACCGGGGGTTTCTGATGGCCGATGGGGTCTATGAGGTGACGAGCGTGCTGGATGGCAAGCTTATCGCTTTTGACGGCCATGCCGAGCGTCTGACCCGCTCAATGAACGAGCTCGACATGCGTGCGCCTGCGACCACCGAGGAACTGCTGGAGATTCACCGCGAGTTGGTGCGGCTGAACGAGATCAAAGACGGGCTGATCTATCTTCAGGTGACGCGCGGGTCGGACGGCGACCGTGATTTCGCCTTTCCCGATCCCGAGACCACCGCGCCATCGCTGGTGCTGTTCACCCAGTCGAAACCGGGGCTTGCCGACAACCCTGCCGCCCGTGATGGCATCCGCGTCATCAGCATCGAAGACATCCGCTGGGGCCGTCGCGACATCAAAACGGTGCAGCTTCTCTACCCATCGATGGGTAAGATGATGGCCAAGAAGGCCGGTGTTGAGGACGCTTGGATGGTCGAAGACGGTTTCGTCACCGAAGGCACCTCAAACAACGCCTATATCGTTAAGGACGGCAAGATCGTCACGCGCGAGACCTCCAGCGACATTCTGCACGGCATCACCCGCAAGGCGGTGCTGGAACTGGCCCGCGAGGCGCAGATGCAGGTGGAGGAGCGTAACTTTACCATCGAAGAGGCACAGCAGGCGGATGAGGCGTTTGTGACCTCGGCCAGTGCTTTTGTGACCCCCGTAGTTGAGATTGACGGCGCCAAGATCGGCAGCGGCACGCCGGGCAAATTGGCGCCCCGTCTGCGGGAAATCTATCTCGAAGAGATGCGCAAAACCGCGATCTGAGTTTCAGAACCGCGATAAAACCAGCCCCGCCGCCACCAGCGCGGCGGCGGCGATGCGGGTGGGAGTTATGGCCTGCACCGTCAGGCCCAAAAGCCCCGTCGCATCGATGACCAGCGCCGCGCTTAGCTGGCCGAGGATCAGGGCTGAGATCACCGTCAGCGCGCCCAACGTCGGGATCGCCCAAAGCACCGACCAGACGTAGAACGCCCCCAGCACACCACCCAGCAGCAAGACCGGCGAAGCCGAAGCCGCGCGGGGCAGGGCGCCCAACTCTCCGCGCATCAGCAAGACCCCCAGCAGGATCGCGAACCCCACGCCAAAGGACACCGCCGCCGCAGCGACCCCGCTGCCGATGTTGCGGCCCAAGGCGGCGTTGATCGGGGTCTGCAGGGCGACAGCCGCGCCCGCGACGGCCACGACGATAAGGGCAAGGATTGGGGTGTTCATGATGCCTCCGGCTTTGGCTTGGCCCAGCATGTAAGATGGCCCGCCGGACGCAAGGGCTTTCGCAGGTCTGACCATCACGGATAGTGTGGCGCAAAGTGAGGAGGCCATGATGCGCAACGAGATTGACCGGGCAGAGATGGAAGCCGCCGTGGGGTGCGAATTAGGCGTCTCACCATGGTTCATGATGGATCAGGCGCGGATCGACGCCTTTGCCGATGTGACCGAAGATCACCAGTTTATCCATGTCGATCCCATCCGCGCCGCAGAAACCGACTTCGGCGGCACCGTGGCGCATGGGATGCTGACCTTGTCGATGATGTCGGGCATGGCTTATGGCGCGTTGCCAGTGATGACGGGGGCCAAGGCGTCGATCAACTACGGGTTCGACAGCGTGCGTTTTATCGCGCCTGTGCATTCTGGCAAGCGTATCCGCGGCCGGTTCACATTGGCCGAGGCGCAGACGCGGGGGCGGGGCGATCTGATGGCCCGCCTCGCCGCCACGGTTGAGATTGAGGGGGCCGACCGACCCGCGGTCAAGGCGGATTGGCTCGTGCTCTACCAGTTTTAGCCGCCCCCTCGGTGTGCGGTTAGCCGTATTCTACAAGGGTGATGTTCGGTATGTCCGCTTCGGTCAGCCCTTCCAATATGCCAAAGGATAGGCCCGCTCTTTGCAGCAACACCGCTTCGCGGTCCGGATCGTAGACCATCTCCAGCGGGTCTTCAGCGTAGTAATCGACGGCCAGCAGATCCTCGTCTGTATCGAAATCGGTGATTACCACGGCAGGGGGGCCGGGATCATTTGTATAGGTGAGGTTAAACAGGTCTCCGTCCTCGCCGCCGGTTGCGATGTCGCCGTTGTCGAGTGTCATGCGGTCATTGCCTGCGCCACCATAGACCGTGTCGGCCGAGGCATCGTTATCCAACGTATTGAAAGTGTCGTTACCTTCTCCGCCATAAAGCTGGTTAAAGCCTTGACCATCTTGGATGAAATCATTGCCCGCCCCACCATAAATCGTGTCATTCCCTGCATCGTCGGAATCATAGGGTACGCTGTCATTGCCAGCGCCTAGGAATATCCAGTCGTCGCCCGCGCCCCCGGAGATCGTATCGTTGCCCGCTCCGCCATAAATCGAGTCATCGTCGTTTCGACCGCTGATATTGTCGTCACCGGCGCCGCCATCGATGTTATCATTGCCATCACCGCCGATGCCGCGATCTGCGCCGTTGCCAAGGTTGATTATGTCATCCCCGTAATCGCCCCAGACGCGATCATTACCACCACCGGAATCAATCACATCATCGCCATCGCGACCGGCGATATCGTCAGTGTTATCACTTCCGGTAATCGTATCGTCGCCGCCACGCCCGGTGATAAACCCGCCTTCGTCCCGCGCGACGATGACATCATCGTCATTGCTGCCATGAAAGGATTGAACGTCATCGGGTACAAGTAAGGTATCCATTGATGTATCCGTGGGTTCAGGCGGATCTTCGGGGCGGTCATCATCTGAATCGTCGTCGTTCAAGTTAAGGATGAGGCCGAGGCCCAGCAAAGCTGGAAGTGCGAAAAAAGCGAGCATGAGGCAGTATCTCCTGATGGGAATACGCCAACACTCAGTGAAAAATTTACCTAAATCAAGTTATGTAAAATTTCTTTGTTGCCCAACTGCGAACAGTAGCGGCGCTATAACCGCTACTGTATCTACATGGTATTCAATATTCAGCTTTTACCGACATTCTCCTCAAACGCGGTTTTGAACGCCTCTTTCTGACTGTCCTTCGCATCCGTCTGATGATTGGCTTTCCACTCGTCCATTGTCATCCCGTAGAACAGCTCGCGGGCCTCTTCCTTGCCCATGTCGATGCCACGCTCATTGGCGGCTTCCTGATACCAGCGCGACAGGCAGTTGCGGCAAAACCCGGCGAGGTTCATCATGTCGATGTTCTGCACATCGGTCCGGTCTTCCATCAGGTGTTTCTGCAACCGGCGAAAGGCGGCGGCTTGCAGTTCGATCTCTTGTTGGCTGGGCATTGCAGCTTCCTTCTCATATCACTGGACGAAACCGCGAGGGACCGTCATTCTGATGAAACCTTTGACAGGCACTCATGGGGGCGCTAGGCCACCGGATAGGCGATGTTATCGTTAACATTCGCTTTGGGGACATAGGACACGAAGGAACAGATATGAGACGTTTGCGCAATGTAAAGATCGTGGCCACACTCGGGCCAGCCTCCGAAACCCGAGAGGTGATCGCGGCATTGCACAACGCCGGTGCAGATGTTTTCCGGCTCAACATGAGCCACGGCAGCCATGAAGAGATCCGCGAAAAGCACCGTATCATCCGCGAGATCGAGAAAGAGACTGGCGGCGCGATCGGCATTTTGGCTGACCTTCAGGGGCCGAAGCTGCGCGTGGGCGTTTTCGAGGGCGACGGGCCGACCTTGGAAGAAGGGGCATCCTTCCGGCTTGATCTTGATGAGGCGCCGGGCGATGCGGCCCGTGTTTGCCTGCCCCATCCCGAAATTTTCGCAGCCCTTGAGCCGGGCGCGAGCCTGTTGGTGAATGACGGTAAAATCCGTCTGAAGGTGCGCGACTGCGGTCCTGATTTTGCCGATTGCGAAGTCGTGACGGGCGGTGTGATCTCGAACCGCAAGGGCGTAAACGTGCCCGACGTGCTGCTGCCCTTGGCCGCCCTGTCCGAGAAGGACCGCGCTGATCTGGAGTTCGTCTGCGAGTTGGGGGTCGATTGGCTCGCCCTCAGCTTTGTCCAGCGGCCCGAGGATGTGACCGAGGCGCGCGATCTGGTCAAAGGCCGGGCGGCGATCCTGTCGAAAATCGAAAAGCCCGCCGCGGTGGAGCGTTTCGAGGCGATCTTGGATGTCAGCGACGGCATCATGGTGGCGCGCGGCGATCTGGGCGTGGAACTGCCCGTGCAGAACGTGCCGCCGATCCAGAAGCGTCTGGTGCGCAAATGCCGGGCGGCGGCCAAGCCGGTGATCGTGGCGACTCAGATGCTCGAATCGATGATCGAAAGCCCGATGCCGACCCGCGCCGAAGTGTCGGACGTGGCCACGGCGATCTACGAAGGCGCGGATGCGGTGATGCTGAGTGCGGAATCAGCCGCCGGGGATTACCCGCTGGAGGCCGTGGCGACGATGGATAACGTCGCCCAAGAGGTCGAGGCCGATCCGACCTATACGCAGATCATCGAATCTTCGCGCACCGCGGACCGTACCACCGTGGCCGACGGGATCGTCGCCGCCGCCCGTGAGATTGCCGAGACGACGGACATCAAGGCGATCTGCTGTTTCACCCAATCGGGCACCACCGCGCTGCTGACCGCGCGCGAACGCCCCCGCGTGCCGATCATCGCGCTGTCGCCACTGGTCAATACCGCGCGCCGTCTGGCGCTGAGCTGGGGCACGAATTGCATCATCACCGATGGGCATGACCGGTTCAAACTGGCCGTCCTCAGCGCCGCGCGGGCGGCATTGTCAGAGGGCTACGCCGGGCCGGAGGATCATATTGTGGTGACCGCCGGTGTGCCTTTCAACGTGCCGGGCAGCACCAATATTCTGCGCGTGGCACCCTGTGACGAACGTTTGATTTACGCCTCCGATCCGGAGTAGCCTTTCCTCAACTAGGGGATGTTGCGTGTGAACTCTGACTTGGCAATGGTGGTCGGCATCGTTCTGGCGGTGCTGTCGATCCCTTCGATCCTCTCTGCGGTGACCGACCGTCGGTCGCCGCGCGCTTCGGCCATCACGATCTTGATTGCTGCCGGGCTGATCGTCTTTGCTCTGCAGAAAAATCCGGGGCGCTATTCCTTCGAGACGCTGCCGGATGTCTTCGTTTCCGTGGCGGCGGACCTGTTGCCTTAGGCGCGTCTATAGCGCTGCTCAAAACCTCTTGCATCCTTGCCCGGGCGCGCCTATACGGCGCATCTTAGCCTGCACGACCGGCCTCAAGTGGCATGCCGAGTCGTGTTTATACCGAACTCAAAAGACGGAGACGGAAATGCCCAAGATGAAGACGAAATCGAGCGCCAAAAAGCGCTTTAAGGTCTCGGCGACTGGTAAGGTCATCGGCAGCCAAGCTGGCAAACAGCACGGTATGATCAAGCGGACCAACAAGTTCATCCGTAACGCACGCGGCACGACAGCACTGTCCGAGCCCGATGCAAAGATCATCAAGGGCTTCATGCCCTACGCCCGCTGATATAGGAGTACCGAGATGTCCCGAGTTAAAGGTGGTACAGTCACCCACGCGCGTCACAAGAAGATCATCAAAGCCGCAAAAGGCTATTATGGTCGGCGCAAGAACGTCTTTAAGGTCGCCACACAGGCGGTCGACAAGGCCAACCAATATGCAACCCGTGACCGCAAGAATCGCAAGCGCAACTTCCGCGCTTTGTGGATCCAGCGGATCAACGCCGCCGTGCGCAGCCACGACGAAGCGCTGACATACAGCCGCTTCATCAATGGTCTGTCGCTGGCCGGTATCGAAGTGGACCGTAAGGTTCTGGCCGATCTGGCCGTGCATGAGCCCGAAGCCTTTGGCGCGATCGTCAAACAGGCGCAGGACGCACTGGCAGCCTAAGCTGACGTTGTTTTGAATGTGCGAAAGCCCCGCCTGATGGCGGGGCTTTTTGCGTTTGGGGTTCTGCGTTTGGGGCTGGCGCACGGGCCTTGCCATAATCTTGCCCCGATAATCCCTTGCCACGGCCTTGCCTGCTCCTCACCCCCATGGACAATCTGCCCCAACGACAGGTCACTGTGCAGCCTATCTGCACCGGTGCCGCAGTAATTATCGTTGTTGGTCGGCAGGTTATTTAAAAAAGGTGGGGACGTTTATGCCCGGAATTGTAATCAACAGGTTGGACGAAGACCCCCATGAAACGGTCCACGGCATCCGCGACGATACCAGTTCGCGCGGTGTCGATTTGGATGGGGCGCGGATCACGCTGACCTATGCGGATGGCACGACCGAGACGCTGACGTGGCACGCGACAGACCCCTATACGAATGGCGCGGCGGTTGGCGAGAACACGCAGATGTCCTTTGGCTATGACTGGCACCATCTGGAAACGACCAAACCTCTGGCCACTATGGAGATCGACCTCCAGCCCGCCAGTTCGGTTTTCGATACCACCACAGCCCCGGATGACGATCCGAACGGCGGCTCTACCCCCACGTCGCTAGAGGGGTTTCCCTTCCGGGTGAATGCAGATTCGCGGGATTTGGCCGGTGATCTTGAGGTGACCTACGCTGGCATCGTCAATCTGGCGGGTAGCCCGCCTGCGGGGGATCTTTTCACCACCATGACCGTTGATTTCTCCGCTCTGCCCAAGGGTGGGCTTGTGGGAAGTCTGGATTGGAAGACCGACATCGACACGATGCGCGAGGAGGGGGATCTCGTCTCGACCGGTGTGGCCTGTTTCACGCGCGGCACCTTGATCACCACCGATAAGGGCGATCTGCCGGTCGAAACCTTGGCCCCCGGCGCGCGCGTGCTGACCCAAGGCAGTGGCTATCAAGAGCTTGTCGCCGCACTGCGCCGCTCTGTCGGGGCGTCGGAACTGGCGAGGAACCCTAAGCTGTATCCCATTCGGATCTCTGCTGGGGCATTGGGCGCGGGCCTGCCCAAACGCGATCTCATGGTCTCGCGGCAGCACCGCATGGTTGCGCGCTCGGGAATCGTGAAGCGGGTTTGCGGGGCCATGGCGGTGCTCGTCGCCGCCATCCGGCTGACCGAACTGCCGGGGGTGCATATCGACGATCGTGTGGCGCAGGTGGAATATTTCCACCTGATCTTCAAGCAGCACGAGGTCGTCTATGCCGAGGGCGCGCCGAGCGAGAGCTTCCTGCTGACCGCCGAGACGATCGGCGCCCTAAGTCATGCGCAGCGCGAAGAATTGGCCACACTCTTTCCCACCTTGGTCGCGGGCGACGGTTTTGGCGCATCCGCGCATCCGATCCCACCCGGGGCGGTGCAAAAACGGCTGATCGAAAAGCACAAGAAGAACGGGCGCGCGTTGCTATCGGTCTAACGTGTCGGGGTCATAGGGGTTCAGGCTGGCGGAGGGCAGGCTGATGCCGTCCTGCGCGGCCCGATGGGCGATCGCCTCTTCGCTGCGGCCCAGTTGTACGGCGATCACGGAGGGCGCTGTGCCCTCTGCCGCCAGAATGCGAAGCTGCTCAAGGTCTGCGGCGCTCCATGGGGCGCCGGTGCTGCGGTCATAATCTGCCATGTCGGAGGCTCCTTTCAGAGGTAAAACACGCCGCGACCACCGGCGGTTCCTCCGGGCGGGGAAGGGGGCGCGGCTGCGCCCCCTCATGCCGTTACTTCAACAGTGCCAGCATCTCTTTCGCCGCTTCTTCGGAAGAGGCGGGGTTCTGGCCGGTGACCAACTTGCCATCGACCAGCACATAAGACGCCCAATCGTCGCCCTTGCTGTAGTCGCCGCCGTTTTTCTTCAGCATGTCTTCGACCAAGAAGGGCACCACATCGGTGAGGCCAACGCCCTCTTCCTCGGTGTTGGTGAAGCCGGTGACGCGCTTGCCAGAGACCAGCGGCTTGCCGTCGGCTTGGGTGTCCTTGAACACCGCAGGCGCGTGGCAAACGGCGCCAACGGGGCGGTCGGAGGCCCAGAAGGTCTCGATCAGGCGCTTGCTGTCGGCGTCATTGGCCAGATCCCACAGCGGGCCGTGGCCACCGGGGTAGAAGATCGCGTCGAAACCGTCCGCATCCACATCGCCCAACACTTTGGTTGAGCTAAGGGCTTTCTGTGCCGCTTCGTCGTCTTTGAAGCGGCGGGTGGCATCAGTCTGCGCGTTGTCGCTGTCGCTGTTGGGATCAAGCGGCGGCTGGCCACCTTTGGGCGAGGCGAGGGTCACATCAGCGCCCGCGTCTTTGAAGACGTAGTAGGGCGCAGCGAATTCTTCGAGCCAGAAGCCGGTCTTGTTGCCGGTGTCGCCCAGTTCGTCATGCGATGTCAGAACCATCAGGATTTTCATAGGTCTCTCCTTTCGGGGGAGGTTGGGCGCGCCGCTGCCATGAGGGCGCGCCGGAGGGATGCGGCCTAACGCTTGGCAGAGGTGGTGGTTCCCCCATGCCGCTACAACCCCTACGGCTTGCATTCGAGGGGCGAGAGGGCTAGCAGGACGGGGTATTATTCCAAGGGCCTGTCATGGACGATCTGAAGCAAAAGTACCTGAGCCAAATCGCCGATGCCGGTGACGAATCCGCATTGGAAGACATCCGGCTGGCT
Source organism: Sulfitobacter sp. HI0027 (assembly GCF_001634775.1). NCBI lineage: Bacteria > Pseudomonadati > Pseudomonadota > Alphaproteobacteria > Rhodobacterales > Roseobacteraceae > Sulfitobacter > Sulfitobacter sp. HI0027. Next base: position 24,112 of record NZ_LWER01000219.1, on the reverse strand, counting down.
GCCGTCGGCAAGAAGGGCGAGGTCGCGCTGAAAATGCGCGAGCTGGGCAAGATGACCCCCGAAGAGCGGCAGGTCGCGGGGCCGAAGCTCAACGCGCTGAAGGATGAGATCAACTCGGCGCTCGCCGCCAAGAAGGCCGCTTTGGGCGATGCAGCGCTGGACGAGCGCCTGCGCAGCGAATGGCTCGACGTGACCCTGCCGACGCGGCACCAGCGTCAGGGCAGCATTCACCCGGTCAGCCAAGTCACCGAAGAGCTGACCGCGATCTTTGCCGAGATGGGCTTTTCCGTCGCCGAAGGCCCGCGCATCGACACCGATTGGTACAACTTCGACGCGCTGAACATCCCCGGCCACCATCCCGCCCGGGCTGAGATGGACACGTTTTACATGGCCCGTGCCGAGGGCGACGACCGCGCCCCCCACGTGCTGCGCACCCACACCTCGCCGGTGCAGATCCGCACGATGGAGGCCGAAGGCGCGCCCCTGCGCATCATCTGCCCCGGCGGTGTCTACCGCGCGGATTACGACCAGACCCACACACCGATGTTCCATCAGGTCGAAGGTCTGGCGATTGACAAGGATATATCGATGGCGAACCTCAAGTGGACGCTTGAGGAGTTTTTCGCCGCGTTTTTCGAGATCGACGGCATCAAGACCCGCTTCCGCGCGTCGCACTTCCCCTTCACCGAGCCTTCGGCTGAGGTCGACATCCAGTGTTCCTGGGTCGACGGTCAGTTGCGTATTGGCGAGGGTGATGGCTGGTTGGAAGTGCTGGGCTCCGGCATGGTGCACCCCAAGGTGTTGCAGGCGGGCGGGATCGACCCAAACGAATGGCAGGGCTTTGCCTTTGGCATGGGGATCGACAGGATCGCGATGCTGAAATACGGGATTCCGGACCTGCGGGCGTTCTTTGATTCAGACCTGCGCTGGCTGCGGCATTATGGGTTTGCGAGCTTGGATCAGCCGAATTTGCATGGTGGGTTGTCGCGTTAAGCTACGCGTTCAGCGCGACGCGGTCGCTATAGAAACCTCAGAAACTGCGTAACGCATCGCAACACAGGTCTAGAATGAAACTTTTTCGTCACGAAAACCGCGAGAATAGCGCTGGCTCCCGCGCGCTTTATGCCAAGTTCGAGATGGCCTACACCTTTGTGGATTTCTGCGCAGCGATCTGCTTTGTCGTAGGTTCGGCGCTGTTTTTCTTCGAGAGCACGCAGACCAGCGCGACGTGGCTCTTTTTGATTGGTTCGATCTTCTTTGCCGCCAAGCCGTGCCTGCGGGTGATCCGCGAAATCAAACTTTATCGGATGGGCGACATGGCCGATCTGGCCAAACGATACGAGAATTAGGGAACGATTATGAAATTCACCCTCTCCTGGCTCAAGGACCATCTCGACACCACGGCGTCGATTGATGAGATCACCTATGCCCTCACGGACCTCGGCCTCGAGGTCGAAGGCGTCGAGAACCCGGCGGCGAAGCTGGCCGACTTTACCCTCGGCTATGTGCAATCCGCCGAAAAACACCCCGATGCCGACCGGCTGAACGTCTGTCAGGTGGAAACCGACGAAGGCGTCATGCAGATCATCTGCGGCGCGCCGAATGCGCGGGCGGGGATCACCGTCGTCGTGGCCAAGCCGGGCGTCTATGTGCCGGGGATCGACACGACCATCGGCGTCGGCAAAATTCGCGGCGTCGAGAGCTTTGGCATGATGGCCTCCGAGCGCGAGATGGAGTTGAGCGAAGAGCACGACGGCATCATCGAGCTGCCCTCGGGCGAGCCCGGCGACCGTTTCATCGACTGGCTGGCCGAGAATGACCCCGCGAAAGTCGACCCGGTGATCGAGATCGCCATCACGCCCAACCGCCCCGATGCGCTCGGCGTGCGCGGCATTGCACGCGACCTTGCAGCGCGGGGCTTGGGCAAGCTGAAGCCGCGTGATTGCGATGCGGTGGCGGGCAGCTTTGCCTCGCCGATTAGCGTAAGCATCGACGATGATACGCTGGACGGCTGTCCGGTGTTCTATGGTCGCGTGATCAAGGGCGTGAAGAACGGCCCAAGCCCCGCGTGGTTGCAGGATTGTCTGCGCGCGATTGGGCTGCGTCCGATCTCTTTCCTTGTCGACGTGACCAACTTCTTCACCTTCGACCGCAACCGCCCGCTGCACGTCTTTGACGCGGATAAGGTCAAAGGCAACCTGCGCGTCCACCGCGCCAAGGGCGGCGAAGAGATCGTGGCGCTGGATGAAAAGACCTATACCCTGCAAGCGGGGCAGATGGTCATCTCCGACGATAGCGGCGTGGAAAGCATCGCGGGCATCATGGGCGGTGAGGCCACAGGCGTGACCGAAGACACGGTGAACGTCCTTGTCGAAAGCGCCTATTGGGACCCGGTGCAGATCGCCTATGCGGGCCGCGCGCTCAAGATCAACTCGGATGCGCGCTACCGTTTCGAGCGCGGCATTGATCCGGCGTGGACGCCTTATGGCATCGAACACGCCACGCGGATGATCCTTGATCACGCGGGCGGTGAGGCGTCTGAGGTTGTGGTTGCAGGGCAAGTGCCTGACACCCGCCGCGCCTACAAGCTGGACGCGGCCAAAGTGCAGTCGCTGGTCGGTATGACGATCCCCGAGAGCGATCAGCGCCAGACACTGACCGCGCTTGGCTTCCAGCTCGACGGTGACATGGCGCAGGTGCCAAGCTGGCGGCCCGATGTGCAGGGCGAGGCCGATCTGGTGGAGGAGGTCGCGCGGATTGCGTCGCTCACCAAGCTCGAAGGCAAGCCGCTGCCGCGTCTGACAACGGGCGTGCCGCGCCCCGTGCTCTCGCCCATGCAGCGGCGCGTCGTGACCGCACGGCGCACGGCGGCGGCGCTTGGGTACAACGAATGCGTGTCTTACAGCTTCATCGACCAAGCCTCTGCCGCGCTGTTCGGCGGCGGTACGGATGAGACACGGCTGGAAAACCCGATCTCGTCGGATATGAGCCACATGCGCCCCGATCTGCTGCCCGGTCTGTTGCAGGCCGCGGCCCGTAATCAGGCGCGCGGTTTTGCCGACATGGCACTGTTTGAGGTCGGCCCCGCGTTCTCGGGCGGTGAGCCGGGCGAAGAGCAGATCATGGTCAGCGGCCTGTTGGTGGGCCGCACCGGTCCGCGCGACGTGCATGGCGCGGCGCGGGCGGTGGATGTCTATGACGTCAAAGCCGATGCCGAAGCTGTGCTGGCGGCCATCGGCGCGCCCGCCAAGGTGCAGGTCCTGCGCGGCGCGGACGCATGGTGGCATCCGGGCCGTCACGGCAAGGTCTGCCTTGGCCCGAAAAAAGTGCTCGGCATCTTTGGCGAAGTGCACCCGCGCGTGCTCGCCGCGATGGACGTCAAAGGCCCCGCGATGGCCTTCACCATTTATCCCGCCGAAGTGCCGCTGCCGCGCAAATCCGGTGCCACGCGCCCGGCACTACAAATCAGTGACCTGCAAGCGGTCGAGCGTGACTTTGCCTTTGTCGTCGATACGGATGTCGAGGCGCTGACGCTGGTGAATGCGGCCAAGGGGGCCGACAAGAACCTGATCGAAGACGTGCGCGTTTTTGACGAGTTCATCGGCGGCAGCCTTGGCGAGGGCAAGAAATCCCTCGCGATCACTGTGCGGTTGCAGCCCAGCGACAAGACGCTGAAGGATGCAGACATCGAAGCCGTGGGTGCTAAGGTTGTCGAGAAAGTGACCAAAGCCACGGGCGGCGTGCTGCGCGGCTGAACGAAAGGACGAGCGATGAAAGTCTATCTCTCCGGTGAAATCCACACCGATTGGCGCGAACAGATCATCGAAGGGGCGCGCAGCCTTGAGGTGACCTTCATCGCGCCGGTCACCGACCACGCCGCCAGCGACGATTGCGGCGTGGCGATCCTTGGGGAAGAGGCCGACAAGTTCTGGCATGACCGCAAGGGCGCGCAGATCAACGCGATTCGCACCCGTAAGGCGATTGCCGAAGCGGATGTGGTCGTGGTGCGCTTTGGCGAACAATACAAGCAGTGGAACGCGGCCTTTGACGCGGGCTATGCCGCCGCTTTGGGCAAATCGCTGATCATTTTCTGCACGGCCCCGACCATGCCCATGCGCTGAAGGAAGTCGATGCCGCGGCGCTGGCCGTGGCCTCCGAACCTGCTCAGGTGGTCGAGATTCTGCGCTATGTCCTCACCGGTACCCTGCCGGGGTGACGCGGCAGCGGGGCTAGCCGCCTTAAAATTTAACATCTATCAAGGGCTTAAGTGCGAATCGATTCGGCAGCGTAGTGGACGCCGCTGCCTTACGGGCTAAACCTTCACTAGCTGGAGGTTCATCAGCCTTGATCTGCCCCCCGAAAGGCAGGCCAAATCCGACCCCCGCTGTCGCGCCAAAGTTGCGTGGCGGGTGAACTTTGGAAGGAGAAGGTCCATTTTAGCCGACACGCCCGCAGAGCAGGACGCGCGTCTTGAGACGCTCTATTCCTATGATATTCTTGATACCGAAGCCGAAGCGGATTTCGACGATATCGTCGAGCTTGCGTCCAAGATCTGCGAAACGCCCGTCTCTCTGATCAGTCTGGTTGATGAAAAGCGCCAATGGTTCAAGGCCCGTGTGGGGTTCGAGCCGCAGGAGACCGGCTTGGATCAATCGGTCTGTTCTCACGCGATCCTTGATGGGGGTTATACCGAGATTTCGGATATGGGGGCCGATCCGCGCACCGCGGACAATCCACTCTATGTCGGCGACCCGCGGGTGAAATTCTATGCCGGGGCGAACCTGGTCGCGCCGAACGGCCAGCCGATCGGCACGCTTTGCGTGCTGGATATCAAGCCGCGCACCCTGAACGATTTCCAACGCCAAGCGCTGCAAACCCTGTCGCGTCACGTGATGATGCAGTTGGAACTGCGCAAGAAGATCCGCATTGAGGCCGCCCTACGTGCTGAGATGGACCACCGCGTGAAAAACTCGTTCCAGACCATCGCGTCACTGCTGCGGATGGCGACGCGCAAGGTGCAGGACCCCGATGCGAAGGATGTGCTCGCCCTTGTCGAACGGCGTTTCGGAGCGGTGGCATCGCTGCACAGCGAATTGATGGGGCAGGGCGGCAAAGGCAAGGTGCAAACCTCTTCCTACCTTGAGCAGTTGAACAAACTTCTCGCCGCCAGTGCGCCGGATCACGTCACCATCTTTTGCGAGGCCGAGTCGGGCGAGTTGCAGGCCGTGCAAGCCTCCGCGCTTGGCATGATCGTGAGTGAGTTCGTGGCCAATTCGATCAAACACGCCTTTGCTGGGGACCGGGCAGGAGAGATCAGGATCTCTCTGCGTCGGCAGGAGGGGGGCGAGAGCTGGCTTTTGGAGTGCCGGGACAATGGTCGCGGGCATGACGGAGCCGTGTCGGGGGCCGATAGCACCGGCCTCGGGCGAATGTTGATGGCGACGGCGGCTGAACAGCTAAGCGGGCGGCTGAGCACCGATTTCAGTGCCAATGGCGCGGCTTTGCGGGTCTGTTTTCGGCAATAGGCGTGCCCGGGGCTGCAATTCGGGCGGTTCAACTGAAAACTTTATTGACCCCACTGTGCCGCAGTCCCCACTATCGGGTATGACGGCGGGGGTATCAGCACGACGTGGAATAGGGACAGTACTGTGATTCAAGAATTCAAGGATTTCATCGCCAAAGGGAATGTCATGGACATGGCCGTTGGTATCATCGTCGGGGCGGCATTTACGGCGATCGTGTCGTCGCTGGTGGCCGACCTGATCAACCCGATTGTCGGGCTTTTCACCGGTGGGGTGGATTTCACCAACAACTACGCGGTGCTGTCGGGCGATGTGCCCGCAAATGCCTCGCTAGAGCAGGCCCGAGAGGCGGGCGCGTCGGTTTTTGCTTACGGCTCGTTCCTGATGGCCGTGATCAACTTTTTCATCATCGCCTTCGTCGTCTTCGTCTTGGTGAAGATGGTGAACCGCGTGAAATCGGCTGCGGAAAAGCCTGATGAGGTGGCGCCAGAGGTCAAGACCGGTCCGTCGCAGCTTGATGTATTGTTGGAAATTCGGGATGCCTTGAAGACGCGCTAAGCGCCGTTAGCGAGAGAGAAAGGCCCGCCAGATTGGCGGGCCTTTCGTGTCTCACGGGTGGTGTTTAGCCCGCGATGGCTTGATCCGCGGTGATGCTGTCGATCCCAAGCGCGTCGCCCACGGCGGCATAAGTCAGCTTGCCCGCGTGCACGTTGAGCCCGGCTTTGAGGTGGGGGTCATCCGCGCAGGCCTGTTTCCAGCCCTTATCGGCCAGTGCCAGCATGAAAGGCATGGTGGCATTGCCAAGCGCGATGGTCGAGGTGCGCGCCACGGCGCCGGGCATGTTGGCCACGCAGTAGTGCATGATGCCGTCGACCTCATAGACCGGGTCTTGGTGCGTGGTCGCTTTGGAGGTCTCAAAGCAGCCGCCTTGGTCAATGGCCACGTCGACCAGCGCCGCGCCGGGTTTGAGTTCGGACAGCTGTGCGCGGCTGATCAGCTTGGGCGCTGCGGCACCGGGGATCAGCACCGCGCCGATGATCATATCGGCCTGACGCGCCAGTTCGATGGTGTTGCCCGCGCTGGCATAGGCGGTTTTGAAGGTGCCGCCATAGATGTCATCGAGGTAGCGCATCCGGGGGAGCGACCGATCAAGCACAGTCACATCCGCACCCATACCGGCAGCGATCCGGGCGGCATGGGTGCCGACAACGCCACCGCCGATGACCATAACTTTCGCCGGGCCGACGCCGGGCACGCCGCCCATCAGAACGCCCCGGCCGCCATTGGCCTTTTGCAGTGTCCAAGCACCGACCTGCGGTGCCAGACGCCCCGCGACTTCGGACATCGGTGCCAAGAGGGGCAGCCCGCCATTCCGGTCGCTCACGGTTTCATAGGCAATCGCGGTACAGCCCGAGGCCAGCAGATCATGCGTCTGATCCGGGTCGGGGGCGAGGTGCAGATAGGTAAAGAGCAATTGCCCTTCGCGCAGCATCTTGCGTTCGCCCGCCTGTGGCTCCTTCACCTTGACGATCATGTCGGCGCTGGCAAAGATTTCCTCAGCCGTGTCGATAATGGTGGCACCTGCGGCGGTGTAATCCGCATCTTCAAAGCCCGCGCCGACGCCCGCCCCTGCCTGCACGATGACCTCATGCCCGTGGGCGATGGCTTCTTGTGCGGCATTGGGCGTCAGGCCGACGCGGAATTCCTGCGGTTTGATTTCTGTCGGGCATCCGATTTTCATGGGGGTCACTCCTCCTCCGTAGTGGGACAGGATTATCATATCTGCCTTGCATATCGCTGCGAATTTGGGGTCGCCAAGCTGGGCGGTAATCGAATATCATTGCGTAGAAATGGAATTTGACGCGAAAGTATTGCGCATATGGCCTTGGATGAGATTGATCGGCGTGTTCTGCGCGCTTTGCAGCGCAATGGGCGGATGTCCAATGCCGAATTGTCGGACGTGGTGCATCTGTCGCCTTCGGCCTGTCATCGCCGTGTACAGCGGTTGGAGAAGGAAGGGTATATCCGTGATTATGTGGCCCTGCTGGACCCGCGTAAGCTGGACATGCCGACGACGGTGTTTGTCGAGATCACTCTGCAAGCGCAAGCTGAAGAGGTGTTGGAGGCCTTCGAAAAATCCGTTTCGCGCATTCCCGATGTCTTGGAATGTCACCTGATGGCGGGGACGGCGGATTATCTGCTGAAGATCGTGGCGGAGAACACCGAGGATTTCGCGCGGATCCATCGCCAGCATTTGGCGCGGTTGCCGGGGGTGGCGCAGATGCAGTCGAGTTTTGCGTTGCGGACGGTGTGCAAGACGACGGCGCTGCCGGTGTAGTTGGTTCCACACGATCTGCGCCGCCGCGCCACCAGCCCGGAATCAAGGCCGAAGGCCGCCGGGCAGCGCCAGACCGCCCGGACGGGCTGGCGCTTTTGCTGAGGTCGTGCCGTCCTGAGGTATTTCCCAAGCGCAGCTACCATAAACTGCCTAATTGGGGGATTTCGAGCGCCACCCCGCGGTCTGGCGTTGCCCGGCTCCGCTGCGCTCCCCCACAAAACAAAACCCCCGCTGCCAAGGGCACCGGGGGTTCTATATCTGTTGCGTGTCGCGGGAATGATTTACATCATACCTTCGCGTTGCGCTTTTTTCCGTGCCAGTTTACGGGCACGACGGATCGCTTCAGCTTTCTCGCGCGCTTTTTTCTCGGACGGTTTCTCGAAATGTTGCTTGAGCTTCATTTCACGGAAAACGCCTTCGCGCTGTAGCTTTTTCTTCAGAGCCCGAAGGGCCTGATCGACGTTGTTGTCGCGAACACTAACCTGCATGTGGTTGTCACCACCTTTCTAGGATAAAGTTGCAAGGAATTGCAGGAAATGGGCCTATAACAGCCTATATCCCCTTTGTCCACCCCATCACGCCCCGATAGGAGCCCGCCATGACCCCGCCCAAGGCCGACCCAAAGGACCAACTGCTTGATGCCGCATTGATGCATGTGCCGTTTGACGGCTGGTCGCCCGCGACGTTCAATGCCGCGATCAAGGACAGCGGTCTGGACCCGGCGCTGGCGCGCGCGGTTTGCCCCCGAGGGGCGGTCGATCTGGCCGTGGCCTATCACCGACGCGGCGATGCGAAGATGTTGGAAGGTTTGGCGCAGGCCGATCTGTCGGAACTCCGGTTCAGGGACCGTATCGCCAAGGGCGTGCGCCTGCGCCTTGAGGCCGGGGATCGTGAGGCGATCCGGCGGGGCAGCACGCTTTTCGCCCTGCCGCATCACGCGCCCGAAGGGGCAGGCCTGATCTGGGAGACCAGCGATAAAATCTGGACTGCACTCGGCGATACATCGGATGATGTTAACTGGTACAGCAAACGCGCCACGCTGTCTGGGGTTTATTCTGCCACGCTGCTCTATTGGCTGGGGGATGCCAGCGAGGGGCATCAGGCGACGTGGTCTTTCTTGGACCGGCGGATCGACGATGTGATGCAGATCGAAAAACTCAAAGCCCAAGTGCGCGAAAGCCCGACGCTCAGCCGACTGATGGCCGGGCCGAACTGGCTTTTGAGCCACATCAAAGCGCCGCGAGGGCAGCAGGACCCTGATCTGCCGGGCCGCTGGACGCCGCCGAGCTGACGCAACCTGCGGGCGAACTGCGGGCTTCCCCGCCCGCCCGGCAGGTGCTAGGTCGGGGCACCCGGTTTCATACAGGCCCCCGATGACCAGCCAGACGCTCCCGCTCATTGATATTGAAAAGGTGTGCTACACCCCCGCAGGCACGCCGGTGCTGCGCGACGTCAGCCTCAGGTCAGATGCCTCGCGGATCGGCATCGTGGGGCGCAACGGGTCGGGTAAGACCTCTTTCGCGCGGGTTCTGTCTGGGTTGGTGGCCGCAGATGAGGGGCAGGTGCGGATCGGCGGGATCGACGTGGCCCGTGACCGCCGTCGGGCGATTGGCGCTGTTGGCATTCTGTTTCAAAACCCGGACCATCAGATCATCTTTCCCACCGTGGAAGAAGAGATCGCCTTTGGCCTGCTGCAAATGGGCCAATCCAAGGCCGAAGCGGCGCGGGGCGTGGCGGCAATCCTTGGTCAGTTTGAGAAGCGTCATTGGGCACAGGCGTCGATCCATCAGCTCTCACAGGGGCAGCGGCAGTTGGTTTGCCTGATGGCGGTTCTGGCGATGCAACCACGGGTGCTGGTGCTCGACGAACCCTTTGCCGGGCTCGATATTCCGACGCGCCTGCATCTTGAACGGGTCTTGGCCGGGCTCGACTTGACGCTGGTGCATATCACCCACGATCCGGCAGCGGTGGCGGGCTACGATCACATCCTCTGGTTGGAGCGCGGCGAGGTCGCGCAGCAGGGCAGCGCGCGTCCGGTGCTGCGCGCCTTTGAGACCCGGATGAAAGAACTGGGAGCGAACGATGATCTCTCTGACCTCGCCGGTTGAGACCCGCGCCCACGGCTGGCCCGCGGGGGCCAAGCTGGGGGCGCTTTGTGCGGCGACACTGTTGCTATTCGGGGTCGAAGATCCGGTCTGGCAGATCGCCTTTTGTGCCGGGATGTTGCTGCTTTACGCCCTGCCGGGGCGGGCTTTTCTAAAGGGCGGCTTGGGGCGGCTGCGGATGCTCTGGCCCTTTGTGGCGCTGATCTTGTTGTGGCATGTGCTGATCAGCGATGCAGAGGCGGGCCTTGTCATCGTGCTGCGCATGGTCACGGCGGTGGGGCTGGCCAATCTTGTGACCATGACCACGAAACTCAGCGATATGATGGCGGTGGTGCGTTGGCTGGCCGGGCCCCTGCGCCGCTTTGGGGTTCGGACCCGTAGCCTTGAGTTGGCCGTGGCGCTGGTGGTGCGTTTCACCCCGGTGCTGGCGGCCAAAGGGCAGATGCTGTCGCTGGCGTGGCGCGCGCGGTCGCGCAGACGGGCGGGCTGGCGGATTGTGATGCCCTTTACCGTGCTGGCCATCGACGACGCCGAACATGTGGCCGAGGCGCTGCGCGCGCGGGGCGGGCTGTGATTGCTTGACCGGGGAAGAGGGCTGGCCTAGGCATTGGAAACTTTAATTCAAGGACCCTCTCAATGGAACGCAATCTGACAATGATCGCCCTCTTCGCCGCGCTGATTGCGGCATTGGGCCTGATCCCGAAATTCACGCTTGGCTTCGGTGTGCCGATCACCGCGCAGTCGCTGGGCGTCATGCTTTGTGGCACGGTGCTGGGCGCATGGCGCGGTGGTCTTGCCGCACTGCTATTCGTGGCACTGGTGGCGCTTGGTCTGCCGCTTTTGGCCGGAGGCCGTGGCGGTCTGGGCGTCTTTGCCTCGCCGACCGTTGGTTTCCTCGTTGGCTTCCCGATCGGTGCCTTTGTGACTGGCTTTATCATGGACCAGTGGCGCAACGCGCCGGTGGGTCTGGCTGCCGGGGTTTCGGCCGTCTTGGGCGGCATCCTTGTGGTCTATGCCTTTGGCATCTTCGGCATGATGATGACGCTGAACAAGACGCTGCTTGAGGCGACCCTGCTGGTCCAAGCCTTCATCCCCGGTGACCTGATCAAAGCCGTGCTGGCGGGTTTCATCACCTCCGGTCTGGCCAAGGCGCGTCCCGCAAGCGTGCTGTCGCGCAGCTAAAACGATTGGCCCGCTCCCCCAAAAGGGGGCGGGCCGCTACAGCCGCATCAGCGCGGCAGAGCCGATCCCCCCGGCTGCGGCAATCGCCGCCAATCCGGTGCCCGACCCCCGCGCCACCAATTCATGCCAGAGCCGCACCGCGTTGATCGCACCCGAAGCGCCGATCGGATGCCCACGGGCCAAGGCGCCCCCACCGATGTTGACGATTTGCGGCGCGATCCCTGCGCCGTTGACGCAGGCGATGGCCTGCACGGCGTAGGCTTCCATGATCTCGGCAAGAGTCAGGTCGTCGGCGGTCAACCCGGTTTGGCGAAAGACTTCGGCAATCGCCACCAGGGGTGCCAAACCCGGCTCTTCGGGTCTGCTGCCCTTCGCCGCGGTGGCGATGAGTTCGATTTTTGGCATGGTGAGGTCTGCCGCCACGCGGTCTGACACGACCACGCAAAAGGCCGCTGCATCGGCAGCGACGGCGGCATTGGCAGCGGTGATGTCACCTGAAAGTACCTTGGCACGCCGGCAAAGCGCGGAGCTAAGGCGGCGGGTAAAGGTATCGCTCCCGGATCCCGCAAGTGGCACCAGCTCTGTTTCGGACGGCAGATGCGCGCGTGCCTTCGCGTGGCTTTCCACGGCCCACTTATCCTGCGCCTGACGGGAGATGCCTTGCGATCGGCCAAGCGCTGCGGCGGCATCGGTCATGTCGGGGTCGCGCGCGGGCCATGGGGTAAAGGGCGCTTGGGTATAGGCCTCAGGCGGGTGGCCATCGGCGAAGGTGCGGTAGCGCAACGGTTGGCGCGAGTAGCTTTCCGCGCCGCCCGCCACGACGATATCCGCCGCACCGCTGAGGATCATCTGCCGCGCCAAGGCCAGCGCATCCAAGCCCCCCGCGCATTGCCGGTCGATGCTGAGACCCGCGACATGTTCAGGCAGTCCTGCCGCTAGCGCGATGCTGCGCGCCGGGTTGCCGCCGGGGCCAAGGGCGGTGCTGCAAATCACCTCATCAACTTGGCGCGGCGCGATGCCTGCGCGGGTCAATGCAGCGGTGAGGATGGGGGCGGCGAGGTCGGGTAGCGAGAGGTGCGCCAAGGCTCCGCCGCGCGGGGTAACCGGGCTGCGGCAGGCCGAAATGATGTAGGCGCTGGTCATATTTGACCCTCCAGCCAGTTGGAGAGGGCGTTAAGGTCGATCTTGCCCGAGGGGAGCAGTGGCAATTCGGCGCGGAAATAGACGCGACGGGGGGCGGCCAGTGGGCCGAGTGCTGCGCGGCAATGTGCGATGATTTCCTCAGGGCGCGCCGCCTCTGCGGTGCCTTCGACAACCGCAATCAGATGTTGCCCCCGCAGCGCATCGTCACGGGGCAGAACCGCGCAGGGCAGACCAGTATGCGCGGCGATCACGGCCTCCACCGCTTCGGGGAAGACCAGTTGATCGGCAATCTGCACCATGCGCTGCCGCCGCCCTCCGATCCACAGCTGTCCTTTGTCATCCAGTTCGCCCATCTCGCCCACGGTCACGAAACCATCCTGCCTGCGGGTCTCGGTGCTGCAGCCCTGTGCGTAGCCATCGAAAAGGTACGGGCTGCGCACCCAGATTTCACCCACGTCTGAAGTGGGTTGCCCCGCCGCATCCAAAAGCCGCAGTTCGACGCCGAGATAAGGGCGGCCAACCGATCCTTCGGGCGTGGCGGCATCGGCCAGCGTGATAAAGCTCGTTTCTGCCGCGCCGTAAAACACGTGCACCGCCGCATGGGGGCAAAGCCGCCCGGTCGCCGCCCGCGTCGCCGCATCAAGCGCGCCGCCGCCACAAAGCACCAGCCGCAGCGAGGGCAGCGGGGCGGCGGCCCCACGGGCCAGCAGCCGTAATTGCGTCGGCGTGGCATAGAGGATCGTCGCCCCCGATGTGGCAATCTGCGACGCTTGCTGGCGGGGGGGCTGATCGGCCAGAACATGCGCGTCGAGGCCAAGGTGCAGCGCCTCCAATACCGCATAGAGCGACAGGGAGTGGCTGAGCCGCCCCAACACGGCAACGCTGTCGCGGCGGGTTAGGGCAAAGCGATCGGCATTCACGTCAAAGCTGGCGATCCAAGAGGTTTGGCTGCGGCGCACGGCCTTGGGCTGGCCGGACGCGCCGCCGGTGAGGGTAAGGAATGCGCCGGGCGGGCAGGCGATGTCATCGGGCAGAGGGCGGTCGCTGAGGCAAAAGGGGGCCTGCTGGCTGATCGCTGTGGTAAGGGCCGTCAGCGCGTCGAAGGTCGGGGTTGCGGGCAGGGCGCGGAAGCTGTCGCGCTGGCCTTCGGGCGCGCGGGGCACTTCCGATTGTCCCGCGAAAAGCCGTGCGTCCTGATGCCATCTGAAACTGCCTTGCGCGCGCATCCGCCTTCTCCCACTTCCGCCGGGTTTCAAATTCCGGGTGCACGCCCCGGGGCCGCCCGTTAGGCTGCGGCAAAACCAGACCCGAGGATACTTCAGACATGACAGAGACCATGCGTGCAATCGAAATCACCGAACCCGGCGGTCCGGACGTTCTTCAGGGCACCACCCGCCCGCGGCCCCAACCGAAACATGGGCAGGTCATCATCAAGGTCGCCTATGCCGGGGTGAACCGCCCCGACGCGCTGCAACGCGCGGGCAAATATGCGCCGCCGCCCACCGCCAGCGATCTGCCGGGGCTGGAGGCCTCGGGCGAGGTGGTCGAGGTCGGCCCCGGCGTGACGACACTGGCACCGGGGGATCTGGTTTGCGCCCTGCTGCCCGGCGGTGGCTATGCCGAATATGTCGCCACCCCCGCGGCGCATTGCCTGCCGATCCCCGAAGGCATGGGGCTGAAAGAAGCGGCCTGCCTGCCCGAGACGTTCTTTACCGTCTGGTCCAACCTCTTCATGCGGGGCGGGCTTAAGGCTGGGGAGAAAGTGCTGATCCACGGCGGATCTTCCGGCATCGGCACGACGGCAATCCAGCTGGCCCGTATCTTGGGTGCGCGGGTGTTTGTGACCGCGGGGACGGATAGCAAATGCACGGCCTGCATGAAGCTGGGGGCCGAAGTGGCGATCAACTATCGGGATACGGATTTCGTTGACGTGCTGCAGGCCGAGGGCGGCGCGGATGTGATTCTCGATATGGTCGGGGGCAGCTATATCAACCGCAACCTGAAGGCTTTGGCCGAAGATGGCAGGCTGGTGCAGATCGCCTTCCTGCAGGGGGCCAAACAGGAGGTGAACTTTGTCACGCTGATGACCCGCCGCCTGACCATGACCGGATCGACCCTGCGCCCGCAAAGCGATCTGGCCAAGGCGCGGATTGCAGAGGAGCTTTTGCAAAACGTCTGGCCCCTGTTGGAGCAGGGCCGCGTCGCCCCGGTGATGGACAGCACCTATGACCTGTCCGAGGCGAATGACGCGCACCGCCGGATGGAGGCCAGCGGCCATATCGGCAAGATCGTTCTAAAGGTCGGTGGCGCGCTGGACGCCGAGGCAGACCAATAAAATTTGAATTAGTAACGAATTGTTAACCAGTAATTCGTTTACTGATAGCACGGGTGGCCGGGACGCCAGCCACCCGTGTTGGAGAGAGAGCCGAAAGGCATTGAATGCGGGGGAGGAAATTACGCCTCTCCCGTTTTCGCCCAGATACCCGCGCCGATGGGTTTAGCGCAGAGGGGTGAACAGGGCATTATCAAGCGTACAGTCCCGCCGAACGTCTGGCCCGCAGGGGATGAACTCAAGACTGCGAGACAGACAGATGCGCACCTCTTGGATGTGACCTTGCTTGCAGGTGATGGTGATCCCCTGTGCGGTCAGGTCGGGGTTCGCTTTGAGGAATGCCTCCTCTACCACGGAGGCGGGCAGGGAAACGGCGCGGTCGAGCTTGCGAAAGACCTCGGGGCGGTTGATGCGGGCGTAGGCCTTTCGCGAGAGGGCGAAATAATCCGCGGAGTCCAGCCCGCTGCAAGAGCCGTGTTTCTTCCATTGATGCCATGCCAAGCCCCCGGTGCCCATGATATCGGCCATCGCCCCGGTCTGTGCGCGGCTGGGCGGGCGCTGGCCGCTTTGGCAATAGGACGGATACCCGCGCGTGAATTGTGGCCAAAGTCCATGCAGGGTCCAGCCGTGGTCCTTATCCGCATCGCATTGCGCAGACTGCCGCGCGTCGCCGGTCAATTCGCACCAGTTGGGCGACCATGACAGGGACATGACGTAATAGTCGAATTCACCCGAACGTTCCCCCTCGGCCAGAGAGGGGACGGGGGCGATCAGCCCGAGGATCAGCAGACAGGCGCGCAGTGGCCGCATTGGGTCTTCCCTTATGATGTTTGAGACAGTATACAGCCGCCAACTTCCCCGACAATGAAGACCGTTCTGCCAAGCAGGACAGCCTTTCAGGCGACGGGAAAATTGCGTTTTTAGGAGAGTGACATGGCAAAACCGATTATGGCCAAAGCCACCGCCGTCTGGCTCGTGGACAACACCACCATCAGCTTCAAGCAGATCGCCGATTTCGTCGGCATGCATGAGTTGGAAGTGCAGGGCATCGCGGATGGCGATGTAGCGCAGGGCGTGAAGGGTTTTGATCCGGTTGCCAACAACCAGCTGACGCAGGAAGAGATTGACGCCGCGCAGAACAACCCGATGCACAAGCTGAAGCTCAAGTTCAACGCCGCTGCCGAAGGCGAAGAGAAACGCCGCGGCCCGCGCTATACCCCGCTCAGCAAACGTCAGGACCGTCCGGCGTCGATCTTGTGGTTGGTCAAGTTCCACCCCGAGCTTAGCGATGGTCAGGTCAGCAAGCTGGTGGGTACCACCAAGCCGACGATCCAAGCGATTCGTGAGCGCACGCACTGGAACATTTCCAATATCCAGCCGATCGACCCGGTTGCCTTGGGCCTGTGTAAGCAGTCCGAGCTTGACGCCGCCGTGCAAAAGGCCGCCGCGAAAAAGGCCGCTGCGGGCGAAGTGATGAACGACGACGAGCGCCGCAAGCTGGTGTCGACCGAGCAGAGCCTCGGCATGGACAACGAGCCCAAAATCCCCACGGCCATCGAAGGTCTGGAAACATTCACCCTCTCCGGCAACAGCACGGACGACGAAGAGGAAGAGGACCATTCCAAGGGCGATTACTCCGACGCCGACAGCTTCTTCTCGCTGCCAGAGAGCACCGATGAAGACGACGAGGATGACGACAAGGCCAAGGGCTAAGCCCCTTCAGGGCGGTGTGGCGGAAGGAACTTTCGCCACAAGGATGTGTTAAAGTGACAGGGCGTCGGATTCTTCGGCGCCCTGTTTCTCTTTGTTAAAAAGGCGCTTTGCGCCGGGGGATGGATTTGGAAACGGCATTGGACTGGATGATCTGGGGGCTGGCAGGGCTGCTGATACTGTGCAGCCTACTGCCGCTGAGTAAGCTGCCTTTCGGGGCGATCCGGGGGCTGGCCTTTCCACGTGAGCAATTCCTTGGTCTGGCGCTGCTGCTGGCCGCCGCCTTCGCGCTGGTCCAAGGGCCGACAACGACTTACGGCATGATTGGCATCGCACTCATGCTGGGCGTGGCAGCGCTTCAGGCGCTTTATATCACCAAGTTCACCCCAATTTGGCGCAAGCAATCGCTCGCCGCTTCGCCCGAGCTGCGCCGCGAGACGGACCGCCATTTCAGTCTGCTGGCGGCTAACGTCAAGAAATCCAACCGGGACTATGGCAAGCTTATCGCCCTTGTTGAGGCGCGGGTGCCGGATATCTTCATGGCCATCGAAGTGGATCAGGATTGGATTGATGCGCTGGATGCCGGGCTGGGAAAGAACTACGAGCACCGCATCGACGTGCCGCTCGACAATGGCTACGGGCTTTGCGTGATGTCGAAACTGCCGCTGTCGGAGGTCGAGGTGCGGGAGTTGGTGACGCGCGACGTGCCGTCGATCCGCGCCCGGGTGCATTTGCCGATGGGGGAGGATTTCCGCCTCTATGTCGTGCACCCCGAACCGCCTGTGATCGAACATGATACCAAGGGGCGCGACAGCGAGATTGCGATGGTCGGTATCGAGGCCGAGAAAGATCCGCTGCCCGCCGTTGTTACCGGTGATCTGAACGATGTAGCTTGGTCCACGACGACGCGGCGCTTCCAGCGGCTCTCTGCTCTGCTGGACCCGCGCGTGGGGCGCGGCATGTATAACACCTTTAGCGCAACGATGCCGTGGATGCGCTGGCCGCTCGATCACCTGTTCCACGACCCGCAGTTCCGCCTGCTTGAGATGGACCGACTTGATAAGATCGGGTCGGATCACTTCCCCATGTGGTTTGTCTTGGCGTTGGCCCGGACCGAAGCCGCCGAAAGTGACCCCGAAGAAACCGATCCAGAAGAGGAGCAAGAAACCAAAGATATGATCAAAGAAGAACGCAAAAGAGACCGCGACCCCATCGGTAGTGACTGGGAAGATGAGGAAGCCTAACAATCTGCATCTCGGCTAATTTTACCCCTTGTACGAATCCTAAAACGGCGTATGTGGCGCATTACAGACGCCAACGCACGCGCCTCTGGCCGGTCAGTTCCTACTCTGACTGACCCGCGTTTATGTAGCGACGGTAACGTCTCTTGAAACGACACGCGGGGAACCAGCCCCACCTGCTCTTTGGAGATGACCATGAACGCTACAGTCCCCGGTGCCCTGCGCACCGCATCCACTGCATTCGCCGATCCGGCTGCCGCCTATATCGCTGCCAACAGCTTTGACAAACCAACGCTGGTGATCAGCCGCGACCGTGTCGCCGCGCAATATGACGCGCTGCACAAAGGGCTGGGCGAGGCGCATATCCACTACGCGGTGAAGGCGAACCCGGCGCCTGAGATCATCCGTCTTCTGGTCAAAAAAGGCTCTGGCTTTGACGCGGCATCGCGTGCCGAGATTGAGCTTTGCCTCAGCCAAGGTGCGAAACCGGAAAACATCTCCTTCGGCAACACCATCAAACGCGCCTCCGACATCGCTTTTGCGCATTCCGCAGGCGTGACCCTGTTCGCAGCCGACAGCGAAGCCGAACTCGACAAGATCGCCGCCCATGCACCGGGCGCGCGGGTCTACCTGCGCTTGATCGTCGAAAACTCCATGGCCGACTGGCCGCTTAGCCGCAAATTTGGCTGTGCTGGTTCCGCGCTGCCTGCGCTGTTGAACCACGTGGTTGCCGTGGGCCTTGAGCCCTTCGGCCTGTCCTTCCACGTCGGCTCGCAGACCCGCAAGGCGGAGTTCTGGAACCCGGTGTTGGATCAAGTCGCGCCGCTGTGGCATGCCGCCCGTGCGGATGGCCATGACCTGCAACTGCTGAACCTCGGCGGTGGCTTCCCAGCCTTTTACGGCGAAAGCATCGAAGCGCCCCGCGCCTATGCTGCCGCTGTGATGCGCGCCGTCAAAGCCCGCTTTGGCGACGTGCCGCAGGTGATGGCAGAGCCGGGCCGTGGTCTGGTGGCCGAGGCCGGTCACATCGCCGCCGAAGTCATGTTGGTGAGCCGTAAGTCCGCGGACGATCTGCACCGCTGGGTCTATCTGGATATCGGTCGTTTCTCGGGTCTGGCGGAAACTGAAGGCGAAGCGATTCGCTATCAGATCGTCACCCCGCACGACGGCGAAGAGACCGGACCCTGCGTTTTGGCTGGCCCGTCCTGCGATTCGGCGGACATTCTTTACGAAAAACGACCGATTCATCTGCCTTTGGCCCTGCGCGATGGCGATAAAGTGATGATTCGCGCTTGCGGAGCCTACACAAGCTCTTACAGTTCGGTTGGGTTCAATGGATTTCCGCCGCTTGATGTGATCGTGCTCTGACAGCACGATCAGCGTCGCCACGGAAAAGGGCCGTCTGCTTTGGGAGGAGCGGGCGGCCCGCTTTGATTCTGGGTAGGGTTAAATCGACTTACGCGCCTGCATTGCGGCGGTGATCGTCCCGTCGTCAAGGTAATCCAACTCCCCGCCAATCGGCACCCCTTGAGCGAGGGAGGTGAGCCGCACCCGGCCCTCCAACTGATCCGCGATGTAATGCGCCGTGGTCTGCCCGTCGATCGTGGCGTTGAGCGCGAGGATCACCTCGCTCACGCCTTCGGTGTCGATCCGGTCCACCAACCGGGGGATGCGCAATTCCTGCGGTCCGATGGCATCCAGCGCCGAGAGCGTGCCGCCCAGCACATGATAGCGCCCTTTGAACACGCCAGAGCGCTCCATCGCCCAAAGGTCGGCCACATCCTCGACCACGCAAAGCTCGCCATTGGCGCGTTTTTCGGAGGTGCAGATGTCACAGACATCAGCGGTGCCCACGTTGCCGCAGTTCAGACATTCCCGCGCCGTGGCGGCGACGGTCTGCATCAGGTCAGACAGGGGGGTCAGCAGCAGCGCGCGCTTGCGGATCAGGTGCAGCACCGCGCGCCGGGCCGAGCGGGGGCCAAGGCCGGGCAGTTTCGCCATCAGCTCGATCAGGGCGTCGATGTCGCGGGTAGAGCTCAAGGCGGGGCACCTGTGGGAAAAGGGAAGGGAGGGGCGTTTCCGCCCCAACCGTTTAGAAGGGCAGTTTCATACCTGCGGGCAGGCCCATGCCTTCGGTCAGCTTGGACATTTCGGCCTGCGCACGGTCCGAAGCTTTGCTCTGCGCGTCTTTGATGGCGGCGAGGATCAGGTCCTCGACCACTTCTTTCTCGTCTTTGTTAAAGATCGACGGGTCGATATCGAGACCCTTCAACTCACCCTTGGCGCTACAGGTCGCTTTGACGAGGCCCGCACCGGATTCACCTTCAACGGTGATGTTGTGCATCTCCTCTTGCAGTTCGGCCATTTTGCCCTGCATTTCCTGCGCTTTTTTCATCATCCCGGCCATATCGCCGAGGCCGCCTAATCCCTTGAGCATCTGGGTCTCCTTGTTGCGTTGTCGTTTATATGTGGCGTGAGGGGGCGTGGATCAACCGTCCTCGAACGGATCCCATTCGTCTTCGACTTCTGGCAGCGCTTCTGCCGTGGCGGCGGCGGCGATGTCTTCGGGCGTGCGGATCGCGGTGATCCGGGCTTTGGGGAATTGCGCCAGCACGGCCTGCATCATCGGATGTTCTTGGGCCTGTTTCTTCAGCGCAAGTTCGCGCGCGTCTCGGATTTGCGCGATGGTTTCGGCACCGCCCTCGTTGACCAGCGACACCGCCCAGCGATTGCCGGTCCAGAGTTGCAGCTTTTGCCCCAGCCGTTGCGCCAGATCGCGCGGGGCGTCTTCGGTGGGGACGAATTCGATGCGGCCGGGCTGATAGGCGGCCAATTGCAGGCAGGTTTCGACCTCGACCAGCAGTTTCACATCGCGGTTCACGCGGATCAGCTCAACCACATGTTCGAATGTCGGGAAGCGGGCCAACGCGGCGTTCAGGTCTTGCGCCAAGGCGGTGCTCTGCCCCTGCGGACCGGGGTTCGACGCCATGCGCTGCTGGGCGTGTTGCACGGCCTGCGCGCCGGTGCTGCCTTGGGGCGCGCCATTGCCGCCGCCACCGCCACCACCGACGGGGCCGGGGGCCGGGGGTGGCGTGCTGTTTTGCAGCTTGCGCACCAGTTCTTCGGGCGAGGGCAGATCGGCCACATGGGTCAGGCGGATCACGGCCATTTCGGCGGCCATCATCGCGTTGGGAGCGGCGGCCACTTCATCCAGCGCTTTCAGCAGCATTTGCCACAGCCGCGTGAGCACGCGCATCGGCAGGGTCTCGGCCATTTGCTGGCCACGGGTGCGTTCTTCGGGGGCGATTGTGGGGTCTTCGGCGGCATCAGGCGTGATCTTCACGACCGACACCCAATGGGTGATCTCGGCCAGATCGCGCAGCACCGCCATCGGGTCTGCCCCATCGGCGTATTGGCCGCTGAGTTCCGTCAGCGCCGCTGCTGCATCGCCGCGCAGCACCATGTCGAAAAGGTCCAGCACCCGGCCTCGGTCCGCCAGGCCCAGCATTGCGCGCACCTGTTCGGCGCCGGTTTCGCCCGCGCCGTGGCTAATGGCCTGATCCAACAGCGAGGTCGCGTCGCGGGCGGAGCCTTCGGCAGCGCGGGTGATCAGCGCCAGCGCGTCGTCGGTGATCTCGGCAGTCTCTGCCGTCGCTATCTTGCGAAGCAGGGCGATCATCACTTCGGGCTCAATCCGGCGCAGATCAAAGCGTTGGCAGCGCGACAGCACCGTCACCGGCACCTTGCGGATCTCGGTGGTGGCAAAGATGAATTTGACGTGTTCGGGCGGCTCTTCCAGCGTCTTCAGCAGCGCGTTGAACGCACCGGTCGAGAGCATGTGCACTTCGTCGATGATGTAGACTTTGTAGCGGGCCGAGGCGGCGCGGTAATGCACCGAATCAATGATCTCGCGGATGTTGGCAACGCCGGTGTTCGACGCGGCGTCCATCTCCAACACATCAACGTGGCGGCCTTCCATGATCGCGGTGCAGTGTTCGCAGACGCCGCAAGGATCAGTCGTCGGCCCGCCGTTGCCGTCTGGCCCGATGCAGTTCATCCCCTTGGCGATGATCCGCGCGGTGGTCGTCTTGCCGGTGCCGCGGATGCCCGTCATCACAAAGGCCTGCGCGATCCGGTCGGCGGCAAAAGCGTTCTTGAGCGTGCGCACCATGGCGTCTTGGCCGACAAGATCGGCAAAGGTTTCGGGCCGGTATTTGCGGGCCAGAACGCGGTAGGCGGATGTATCTGTCATGGTGCCCCAGATCGGATTCGGTCAAGGCCGTAAACTAGGCGCTCCGCGCCGTGGCGTCTACCGTGCTTGCGGGATGCTCAGAGCATCCAGAGGATCGCGCCGACGCCGGTTGAGGCAACCGCAAGGATGGCGGCCAGAATTTTCATGCGACTGTTGGGCTGGGCGTTGGCGTGATGGTCGCTCAGTCGCTTTTGGGTTTTCGCCGCCGACGCCTGTGCCGCCCAATAGACATAGAGCGCGGCTATGATGAAGACCGAGGCCACAGCCTTGGCCACCCATGTCGGCTCAAACTCACCAAAGACGGCACGCAGACCAATCGCCACGGCCACACAGGCCATGCCGGTACGCATCCAGCCCGCAAAGGTGCGCTCATTGGCCAGAATCGTGCGGTCTTCGGCCCAATCGGTGCGGCTCTCAGCGAGATCGTTTTTATCCTTCATTGAACCAATCTGCGCTTTGCGCGTTCATGTGGCAATAAACTTTGACATAGCGGGGGACGGTAAATGCGTTTGCGGGGAATTGGGCGGAGCAAGAATGTCATTCGCCGTAGCGGAGGGGCCGGTAAGGCGGGCGGACTTGGTTTGGTGGGCGTTTTGGCGGTTATGGCCATTGGATATTTCACCGGCATCGACGTGACCCCGCTATTGACCGGCCAAGGCGGCGGTCAGGTCCAGCAGTCCCGCCCGCTGAGCGACAGCGAAGACCCGCAAGTCGATTTCGCCGCCCGCGTGCTGACCACGACAGAACAGGTCTGGAGCCGGATTTTCCAAGAGCAATTGGGGGAAACCTATACGCCGCCCAAGCTTGTCGTTTTCGAAAACGTCACCCAAAGCGCCTGTGGCGGTGCCTCCGGCGCAACCGGCCCCTTTTACTGCCCGGCGGATAACATGGCCTATCTCGACACCGCCTTTTTCCGCACGCTGGACCAGCGTCTTGGGGCCGAGGGCGATTTCGCGGCGGCCTATGTGATCGCGCATGAGGTCGCCCATCATGTGCAAAATGAGATCGGCGTCTTGCCGCAGGTGGCCCGGATGCGGCAGCAGTCCTCTCAGGTTGAGGCGAATGCCCTGACCGTGCGGCTTGAGCTGATGGCTGATTGTTTTTCAGGGATCTGGGCGTCGAACGTCGAAGGGTTGATGGAAAAGGGCGATCTTCAGGAAGCTTTGAATGCGGCGCGGATGATCGGGGATGACCATTTGCAACGGCAGGCCGGTCAGGTGCCACAGCCGCATACCTTTACCCACGGTACGTCAGAGCAACGCGCGCGTTGGTTCGAACGGGGCTTTGAGAGCGGCGAGATCGCGGCCTGTGATACATTTGAGGCGGATCGGCTGTAAGATGATGTGGGCGGCGCCCTCCCTAGGGGGCGATGCCCGTGGTGCCCGCAGGCGGGGCATGTCGCCGGGCCTGTTATCTCTCAACCGCGACAATTTCTTTGGAGAATCTACCCCTTTCATCGTTCCTGCGGAGCGACTGCCGGGGCGTCGCATTGCTGCACAATGCGACGGTGGTGAGAGGCTGATAACGACCCAAGCGGGGCTCGTTACGGCTGCTTCCTTCCGGATCTGACCGGGTTGGCGAGGCGCTTGCCCGCACCAACCTCTCAAGGCCCATATAGGAGGGGGAGGATCGAAGTGCAAGCCTCACAAGCGGATCCAGATCTGGGCAAAGCCCGATGCCGTTATTCCGCGGGGATCGGGCGACAGATGCGCGATATCATTAAGAAAGGGCAGCGCGCCCGGTGAGGTATAGTGGACCGCTTGCGCTCCGGTCGCATCGAAGTGCCATGGGTGAGCGCTGGACCATGGGTGGTCTGGGCTCGGCGCGAGGGCGGCGATCAGCGCCTCGGTCAGGGGCAGGGGGCTGCGCAGGGCGACATTTGCGATGGGTGCACGGTCAAATCCGCCGCCGCCCGCTGCGCGAAACTGGTTGGTTGCCAATAGAAACCGTTGGTCCGGCTCGACAGGACCCCCCTGCCACGACAGCGCCGTGATGCGCGCCCCACGGGGGCGGTGGGGGTCGATTGCATAGGTCACGCCGTAGATCGTATCGCAGTGAAAAGGCGGGCGGCAGGGATCGAGAAGCGGACCTGTCGCACTGCCAAGCGGGGCGAAAACCTCGGCCGCTTTTTCCAGCCGTCGCCGGAGGTCAGCCCCCGTGATACGCAGCGCCCAGACCGCGTTTTGATAAGGAACCAGCCCGGCGATATGGCGGCGCTGCACCGCACCGGGGGGGATGTGCAAAAAATGCTCGGGCCCGCCACGCCCTTGCGTATCACCTCGGCCTG
>NZ_LWER01000218.1:0-672 GCF_001634775.1 Sulfitobacter sp. HI0027 | reverse complement strand
TCTCCTCGAACTTTGGGTCGTTCGAGACCTTGAACCCCTTCGTGAGATGCGGCTTCAAGCCAGCTTCTGCCCAGATGCGGCCGACGCTCGACGGCGAGATGCCCATGGCTTCGGCCATTAGCGCGCGGCTCCAGTGCGTTGCATTGGGCGGGGTTTCCTGCACCGTCTTGGCGATCACCTTCAGCCTTGTTTCCACGGGCAAAGGCGGCACCCGCGAGGGTCGCGTCTTGTCACGCTTGAGACCGGCCACGCCCTCATCGAGATACCGCTGCTGCCAGCGCCAGACCGTGGGTTTCGACGTGCCCGCGCGTCGCATAATCTCGAACGTGCCATGACCGTCCGCTGTGGCCAGGACGATCTCGGCCCGCCAGACAAGCTTGCGCGCAGTGTTGCGGTTGCTGATCAGGGCTTGAAGCTCAGTACGGTCGGCGGGGCCAAGGTAAAGGCAGATGTCATGGCGTCTCATGCCTCAAATATGGCACATCACGTTGCCGATGGGAATCTCCTGTCAGGTGGAGAACACTAGTGGTTCATTGAGAGGGGAACTACCATGGACGTGCGAATTATTGTCGAGACGACTTTCGAGAACGGAACCACAAAGAGGCATCGTCTCGGCCGCCTATCCCGCCCGTTTCGGCGCACGCAACCTGAGGGTTTCGGGTTGTTGCTCGA
>NZ_LWER01000217.1:0-1660 GCF_001634775.1 Sulfitobacter sp. HI0027 | reverse complement strand
ACGCCCGTTCTCCGCCGATTCTGTGGAAAAACAGCGTGTTGCTTTCGCAGAAAGCTGCGCTTTGAAGAGCGCGCGAGCGCCTTTCCTATCAGGCTTTGCGCGTTTGCTGCGGTGCAGGAAAAATCTTAGCCAGTTTGCGGAGGTTTTGGGCGGTGGCGGCGAGGAGGAATTCGTCATTTGCACCGCATGGGCCGCGTAATCGCAGTCGTCCCAGCCCGAGAATGCGTTTGAGGTGGGCAAAGAGCATTTCGACCTTTTTCCTGAGCTTCATCGCAATCTGATATTCTTCAGTTTTGGCCAAATCTCTGGCAACCTGACGCGCGTCTTCGTGCTCCTCGCGGGTGATCTTGCGCGCCTCAGCGTTGGGGCAGCATTTTTGCTTGGACGGGCAGACCTGGCAGACTTCTTTCAAGGCGCGATAGCGCGCGGTGCCCTTGCCCGTCGGCCCCCGGCTTGGATCAGAGTAATTCCGGCGGAACTGTTTGAGCGCGTGGCCCTCGGGGCAGATGTATTGGTCGTTCTTCGCATCCCAGTCAAAATCTGTGCGTGTCCAGGTCCCATCGGGGCGTCCGGCCTTGTCGATCACAGGGATGTAAGGATCGATCTTGCGTTCCACGAGCCAGCCGAGCATGGGGCCTGAACCATAGGCTGTGTCGGCGATCATCCAGTCGGGGACCAGGCCGAACTTGGCTTTCACCCGTGTAAGCATGGTCTGGGTCGATCCAACCTCGGCTTGTCGGATCGAACGGGTGCCTTCAACGTCCAATATAACACCGTGATCCGTGTCTATCAGGTAGTTATCGGAATAGCTGAAGAATGCCGGACCCTTACGCGCCGCCGTCCATTGGCTGGCGGGATCAGAATGCGAGGTGAACTTGGGCTGCACCTCGCTGGCCGCGCCAAATGCAGCCTTATCCAGCGTGTCGAGATACTCGCGCACGGCGCGGGGCGCATCAGCCGGATCAATGTGCGTTGCGTCCCAGTCTTCCTTCGGCGTGGAGTTCTGCTTGTTCGCATCGGCTTCGATCAGGCTGGCGTCAATCGCCATTCGCTGGCCGCTGACCAGACCTTCGGCGATGCAGCGCGCGACAGTCGTCTCAAACAGGTGGCGCAGCAGTTCGCTGTCGCGAAAACGCCCATGCCGGTTCTTGGAAAACGTCGAGTGATCCGGGACCCGGTCGCTCAGATCGAGGCCGCAGAACCAGCGATACGCGAGGTTCAGATGCACCTCTTCGCAGAGCCGTCGCTCAGAACGAATGCCGAAGCAATAGCCGACCAGCAACATCCGGATCAGCAGCTCGGGATCGACCGACGGGCGGCCGGTATGGCTGTAGAAATCCGCAAGGTGGGCGCGGATGCTACTCAGGTCGACGAACCGATCAATGGATCGAAGCAGGTGATCTTGGGGAACATGATCCTCCAGCGAGAACTCGTAGAACAGCGCCGGTTGCGCCTCCTGTCGTGGTCCCATCATCGCCAATACTCCCCCCGAATAAAGGGATTGAATCAGCAGTTCAGGCCGCGATCAAGGAAGAGTTTTTCAACAAAATAAGCCCAAAGTTACGTGATGCTGCTACGCGGCCAATGGCTGCTAAGCGGAATTTCGAAAACGATTGCCAGCATTGCTTTGCCCCTTGCGGCTCCTCGATTGTAGGTATAC
>NZ_LWER01000216.1:0-1977 GCF_001634775.1 Sulfitobacter sp. HI0027 | reverse complement strand
CTATGAGTGGCGTCACTATCTCGCTGTCATCCAACGCAAACCAGGTGCCTTACGCAATGGTGCGCCGTTCACGGAGATGCCGGAAGGCATCCGGCATCTCCGTGAACGGCGCACCATTGCGTAAGGCACCTGGTTTGCGTTGGATGACAGCGAGATAGTGACGCCACTCATAGATGACCTTGCCGGGCTTGCGATGAGATCGCTCGATGATCCGCGCATGCTCGCAAACCGTTTGCCCTTCAGCGACCACGACCAGCCGTTCGGGATAAACATGCAAACTGACACGTCGGTTCGCGAAGCTGGCGGGAACGCTGTAGCGATTGCGTTCGAACGTGATCAGGCATGTGGGTGACACACGCTTACTGTGTTCGATAAAGCCATCGAATGCCGGGGGAGTGTGCGTAATTTTGTGCCCTGACGCCTTTAGTTACGCCATGGGAAAGCGTTCTTCGAACATGATGGCGAGTTGGCTTTTAACGCGGTGCCATTCACGCACAGATCGCTTCCACTCGACTGAAGTAGCATTGAGCGCCAAGTAGATCAACTTTGCTGCCGCCTCATCGCTCGGGAAGTGGCCTCGGGTTCGCACCGCACGCCGGATTTTTGAGTTCAAGGCTTCTATGGCATTCGTTGTGTAAATCAATCGGCGCACTTCGGGCGGGTAGTCGAGAAACGGGATCACCTCGTTCCAGGCTCGGCGCCAGCTCGGTGCAATGGCCGGATAGCGCTTGGCCAGATCGCTCTCCTCGAACTCGGCCAGTGCAGCCTCCGCTGCTTCGACGTCTAAGGCGGTGTAGACTGCCTTCAGGGCTGTCGCCACGGCCTTGCGGTCCTTGTAGCTGGCGAAGCTCATAGAGTGGCGCAGCAAATGAACGATGCACGTCTGAACCTGGGCTTCCGGGAAAGCTGCCTCAATGGCCTGAGGGAAGCCTTTGAGGCCGTCGACCACGGCAATCAGAATGTCCTGAACGCCCCTGTGACGTAGATCATTCAGAACCTTTGACCAAAATTTGGCACCCTCGTTGGCCTGGAACCACAGCCCCAGAACGTCCCGGGTGCCGTCTGGACGGATCGCCAAGGCTACGAAGACCGCCTTGTTCGAGACCGCTCCATCACTGCGGATGTTGACGCGGATCGCGTCCATGAACACCACCGGATAGCAGGGTTCCAGTGGTCGGCTCTGCCAGGCGGTGACCTCGTCCATCACAGCCTCAGTGATCACCGATATCAAGCTGGGTGATGCCTCAAAGCCGTAAATCTCCTCAATGTGCCCTTGGATCTCACGGGTCGTCATTCCGCGTGCATACATGCTGACGATCTTGCGGTCGAACTCGGGAAAACGACGCTGATACTTGGCTATCAACAGCGGATCAAAGGTGCCGTTGCGGTCGCGCGGAATATCCAGGATGACCTTCCCACTGTCGGTAGTCACAGTCTTCTGGCTGCTGCCATTACGACGATTGGGCGGATGGTTCTGGCCCTCCGCGACACCTTCTTCGCGCTCTGCCCCAAGATGTTCCTCCATCTCAGCTGTTAAAGCGCGTTCTGCCAATGCTTTGGTCAACTCGGCAAGAATGCCCTCCTTGCCGAATAGGTCGCCAGAGGACCGGCCTTCCATCAGTTGGTCTAATAGCTTTTTGTCGATGCTCATACGTGGGTCTCCTTATAGAGCAGTTACCACGCCAGAGCACAAAATTCAGGACAGTCCCAATGCCGGCGGCAGTGCCATCAGCGTGGGCTTCTCGGCCTCCCACACGTCAGCGATGGACCCCGGCAAAGCCTTGTGCGGTGTCTCTGCCCAAAGGGCGATACAGCGATCTTCAAGCCATTGGTTCAGCTCGTCCAGATCGGCAAAGACCGGCATGACTTGCCACATGCGGTTGCGCGCATCCTGCACGTTCTTCTCAACCTGGCCTTTCTCCCAACCTGCGGCTGGATTGCAGAACTCGGGCTCAAACACGTAGTGGCTGGCCATAG
>NZ_LWER01000215.1:0-4478 GCF_001634775.1 Sulfitobacter sp. HI0027 | reverse complement strand
TTCGGGACGGCGTGTGGTACGCGAGCTGACGGCATTGATCGAGCGGCGCGATGTAGTGCCATTCGATCCGATGCTCGGAACACCAGCGCAGGATCGCGTTACTGGTTAGTTCGGTCCCATTATCGCTGACAATCATGCCAGGCTTTCCGCGCCGCTCGATCAATGCCGTCAGCTCGCGTACCACACGCCGTCCCGAAATCGAGGTATCCGGGATTGCCGCTAAGCACTCCCGGGTGACATCGTCGACCACGTTGAGCACCCGGAAGCGCTGGCCGCTGGCGAATTGGTCGTGGACGAAATCCAATGACCAACGTGCGTTCGGCCGTGCTTCGACCAAGATTGGCACGGGAGTGTCATGAACTTTGTGTATCTGGCCTGGCCCATGCGGGTTTTAGATACAGTCACGCATTGAAGCGATCCTCGAACATTATGGCGAAATGATTGCGGGCCGCAAACCATTCTCGAACATTCCGGCCGCCTTTCTCAAAGTTGCGGATCGCCAAGTAGATCAGCTTCGTTGCAGCGTCTTCGGTCGGGAACGATCCCCGCGTCTTGATCGATTTGCGGAGTACACGGTTCAAGCTTTCAATCATTGCCCGGCAGGCGCATGCAAAGCATGCTGCCGAGAGGGGGCGTTGGTGGTGTAGATGATCTTCCGGATGGCAGGATCAAAAGCAAAGAACGGGATCACTTCCTGCCAAGCTCTGCGCCAGGCCGGTGCGATGGAGGCATATTTCCCGGCCCATTTTTCCTTGAAGGCATCCAACTCCAAGCCAGCTTGATCGGCTGTAGGGGCGCTGTAAATCCGCCGCAGATCGGCGTAAGCGTTCTCAGGAGGGCACTGTCGGGTCAGCTTGACGTCTTGAAGTTCCACGGGAGCAGATCGTCGATGCCGCTTTGTGGGTGACCATTGGCGATCGCTGTGAGGGTTGCCTTGAGATAGGCGAAGGGCTCGATGCCGTTGATCTTGCAGGTCTCGATCAGTGAGGCGATGCGGCCCCAGGCGATACCACCCTCGTCATGCCCAGCGAAGAGGGCGTTTTTCCGATTGAGGGTGATGGGGCGGATCAGGTTTTCGACGCGGTTGTTGTCGATCTCGACGCGCCCATCGGCCAAGAAGGTCTGCAGTCCGTCCCAGTGATTGTGGATGTAAGTCAGCTTTTCACCCAGCCGGGATTTGGTGGAGATCTTGCGGCGCTCAGCCTCCAGCCATTCACCGAATGCTGCGACCAGCGGGGCACTGCGGGCCTGACGGGCAGACAATCGCTGGCCGGAGGAGATGCCACGAATGTCAGCTTCGACGGTATAGATTTCGGCGATGCGGCGCAGGCCTTCGGCGGCGATCTCTGAGCCATCTCGGTCAAAGACTTCCTTCAGCTTGCGGCGCGCATGCGCCCAGCAATGGGCCACCCGAATGGGGGCACCGCCCTTGCGCGTGGGTTTGGTCAGCCGATTATAGCCCTGATAGCCGTCGATCTGCAGGATGCCGTCGAAGCCTGTCAGGAAGGTTTCGGCATTCGCGCCCGCCCGACCGGGGGCATAGAAGTAAACCACACCGGGCGGATCTTCACCGCCCCATGGTCGGTCATCGCGGGCCAGTGCCCAGAGATAGCCAGTTTTGGTTTTACCGCGCCCCGGATCCAGCACCGGGGCCGTGGTTTCGTCCATGAACAGTTTGTCGGATCGTTTCAGGTGTTCGGCCAGCCGGTCGACGACGGGCTTGAGGTGGAAGGCCGCCTTGCCGACCCAGTCCGCCAGCACAGCGCGGTGCAGATCAAGACCCGCACGCGCCAGGATCTGGCTTTGGCGGTATAATGGCAGATGATCCGCATACTTGCTGACCAGCACATGGGCGATGGTGGCCTCGGTCGGCAGGGCACCTATGATCAGATGCGATGGTGCGGGAGCCTGGGTCACGCCGTCGGTGCAGGTCCGGCAGGCGTATTTCGGGCGGACGGTGACAATGACGCGCAACTGCGCCGGCACGATGTCCAGCCGCTCACTGCGGTCTTCCCCGATCTTGTGCATAACGCCGCAGCCGCAAGGGCAGCTCAGGCTGTCAGGTTCGATGACTTCTTCGATGCGCGGCAGTGCGGCCGGTAGATTGCCGATGGTGCGCTTTGGCGCAGATTTGGTTGTCGTCTTGTCACCTGTCTGAGCGGCCAGTTGGTCCTTCTGCACCTCGACCTCAGCCAGGGCGATGGACAGATCCTCGAACGCCAGCTGCCGCTCATCCTCGGTCAGCTTTTCCGACCGTTTGCCATGTAGGGCATGGTTCAGCTCCGCAATCAGGTGCTCTTGCCGTTGGGTGATTTCCGTAAGCGCCGCTACCTTTTCCATCAACGCCAAAACCGCCGCACGCTGCGCAGCAGGGATGGTGGATAGGTCAATGGCGGGTGTCGTGATCATGCCATCAGGATACGATAAAACCCCATTAAAAACACACAAAAGACAGCGGTTGATTCACTCTGCCGCAGCAGGTGGGCGCATCTCCAGAGCCTTGACCTTGCGCCAGTCCAGACCGGCAAACAGGGCCTCGAACTGGGCGTGGTTCAGCGCCATCATCCCGTCCTTGATCGCCGGCCAGGTGAAGGTCGCTTCTTCCAGCCGCTTATAAGCCATCACCAATCCGGTGCCGTCCCAATACAAAAGCTTCAGCCGATCCGCCCGGCGCGAGCGGAACACAAAAACCGTGCCGGTGAACGGATCCTTGCGCAGCACCGACGACACGATCGACGCCAGACCATCATGACCTTTCCTGAAGTCCACAGGCTGCGTCGAGACCAGAACCCGCACACGGTTTGATGGGAACATCATGGCTGACCCTCGATTGCCCGCACGATCTCGGCAACCCGGGACGAACTGGTCGTGCCATCGAGCCGGACTGTCACACGACCAATCCCAATCTCGATGGAGGTATGGGATGACTCGTCAGGCTTCGCGGACCGCCCCGCAACGGCCGACATATGCGCACCGCCGCCACCATCCGAGACTACGAGTGGCGCAAAACTAAAGGCGTCGTCATCGCCCGCAGGTAAAACCAACCGGCCATCGCGTGCTTGACTCCGCCATTCCGATAAATGGTTCGCCCGAAGCCCATACCGCGCCGCAACTGCATTCACGCTCACGCCCGGCTGCAAACTCTCAGCCACGATCCGTGCTTTGACCTCATTGGGCCACCGCTTCTGGCCATTGGCCCGTATCTCCACCCCGTAGTCCCTGAGAAACTCTACCGTAGTCGCCATCGCGAAACTCCCGCCCAATATCCGTCAGAAACGGAGTCGCAGCTCAGGCGAAAACTGGGAAGGTGCTGTCCAGGCAACTTGCAGTTACCCATAAGTCTCTTGTGGCTGTGCCTCTGCGATACGAACGCCTTCGGCAAGATCAGCGAGGCGGGATAGGCCGCGCCATATGACCGTCGTCCCTGGTGGCGCATCCGATGTGCGATCAAGGTAGCCTCCGAGCCTCGCGACGGCCCTGATATAGAAGTTCAAATCGCGTAGTACATTACGTTTGCGTTCTGGCGTTGCGCGTTCAAGCAAGCTGCGCTCGGTGTTGGTGAAGACGGCATCAGGCGATGCTTTCGGTGCCTCCCGGCTGAGCATTGTCAGCCATGATACGCGCCAGGCAACAACGCAGCACAGCGCGATGCAGTTTGCCAGCCGATCAGCTGTGGCTAAGCGAAGTTCC
This sequence comes from Sulfitobacter sp. HI0027, assembly GCF_001634775.1. Classification (NCBI taxonomy): domain Bacteria; kingdom Pseudomonadati; phylum Pseudomonadota; class Alphaproteobacteria; order Rhodobacterales; family Roseobacteraceae; genus Sulfitobacter; species Sulfitobacter sp. HI0027. The sequence continues at coordinate 788 of NZ_LWER01000215.1, read as the reverse complement.
TCGATCCGGCACCCAGTCTTCAGGGTTCGAAAGAAGGTCTCGATCTTCCAGCGCAACGCGTACCAATCGAGCTTGTGGACGGCGTCGGCATGGGTCGTAACCGGCAGGTTCGTGATCAGCTTCCAGAAGACAGGCACTCTGCCTTCTGGTGGATTGAGTTCCTCGGCATGGATTATCTGGAGGTCCTGATGCCGGTATTTCTTCTGCTTCCCGATCGGGGGCCGAACAGTCATGGTCGCGTGTTTGACAGACAGCACGGCGCAATGATCTTTGCCCTGCGCGTCGCGGAACCGGACCTCATGCGTGCCACTGGATTGCACTTCAGCCATCACTTTGGCAATGGTCGTTCCGCCATTCTCCGCCAAACGGTCGACGCAGCTACGCACGAGGAACCCCGTCCCGAGCTCTTCGGCCAGGCAGTAGAGTTCATAGATGTCGCTTTCCCGATCACCGATATGCACACAGCGCTCAGGTGCCCCAGTTAATTCGGTGGACAGGCGCAAATTGTCGAGCCAACGCATGCTTTCCTTCTCTTCAATAGGCACACGGGTCGGGTTGATCTTGCGTTTAAGAGCGGCGGTCCCCTTGAACTTGCTCCGCGACCAGAATTTCGCTGCTGTCAGACCGAGCGGCAGTCCATCCGGCGTAATGGCCATGCTGGCATGCATCAGGAGGCCACAAACGGCATGTTTTTGAAATCGGCCCTCTTTCATTTTACGTCCAGTGGATATCTTCGTAAACCCGACCTTCTCCGGAGCGGACCGTTTGAAGGTGAATTCCGTGGTGTC
>NZ_LWER01000214.1:0-1749 GCF_001634775.1 Sulfitobacter sp. HI0027 | reverse complement strand
ATCTGGGCGATGCTGACAAAGAACGAAGATTACAAGGATCCGGCGCTGGCAGTCGCGGCATGATGCTCTTGTTGAACTGCTAGCGACGGTGCCAAGGGGAGTGTAAGAAGACGACGACCTGAATGGGCAAAACGATCGAATAGATCTGGATTGGGAAAACCAGTTAGGGCCTACGAGCTCAGAGCTCGCTCAACAGATTTGGACCTGATCCGCTGATCACCATCCCGGCCCGCAGCTTTTGGAAGTGCCGCATCTCGAGGCCTTACAGAAGACCGCACTCGATCACTCGCCAATAGGGTCAAAAAATTCTTGCACTACNAGATGAATGTCCACAGATGGAGTGGTTGCCGCCCTCCCCAGACGGCATCGCAATGTGCCAAGGTCGTGGTGTTGAAAGCCACACAAAGAGGAGGACGGCGAGATGAAGGATATGATGATCGGGGTCGATCTGGCAAAGAATGTTTTTCAAGTTCATGGGGCGCTGCACACGGGGGAGATTCAGTTTCGCAAGAAGCTGACGCGAACGCAGTTTCCCGTGTTCATGGCTAAGCAGGAGCCAAGCTTGGTTATCCTCGAGGCATGTGGCAGCGCACATTATTGGGCGCGCGAGATGGAAGCGCTTGGACATGAGGTAAAACTCATCGCGCCACAGTATGCTCGCCCGTTCGTGAAGCGCCAGAAAAACGACGCTGCCGACGCCGAGGCGATTGTCATCGCGGCTCGCCAGCCCGAGATGCGCTTCGTGGAGCCTAAAACAGTCGAGCAACAATCGCGCGCGGCAGTTTTCCGTGGCCGGGAACGCCTGGTGCATCAGCGGACGGCGGATGTGAACGCCTTGCGGGCGCTGTTGTATGAGCATGGGCATGTGTTTCCTCAAGGGATACGCAGTCTTAATCGCATCACAGCGCTTGTAGAGGATAAGACTGCCGACTTGCTGTCATTGATCCGCGAGGAGTGCTTGGACCTGCTGGCGCAGATTGCAGAGAAAACGGCGCGTATCAACGAACGCACCGCGAAACTCGAGTCGCTGGCCGCTGAGTCAGACAGGGCGCGCAGGCTTCAGACTATGCCCGGTGTTGGGCCACTGACGGCCATCGCTGTAGAAGCGTTTGGACCTGATATGGCGCAGTTCAAAACGGGACGTGACTTTGCGGCTTGGTTGGGTCTGGTGCCCAAGCAACATTCTTCGGGAGGCAAAGAACGTTTGGGGCGGATGACCAAGGCCGGGCAAGCTGATATAAGACGTCTCTTGATCATTGGGGCAATGTCGCGGCTGGGCTGGCTCGGACGGCGCACAATTACGGAGGGCAGCTGGCTATCACGATTGTTGGCGCGCAAGCCCAAGATGCTGGTCGCTATCGCGCTGGCCAATAAGATGGCCCGGCAAATCTGGGCGATGCTGACAAAGAACGAAGATTACAAGGATCCGGCGCTGGCAGTCGCGGCATGATGCTCTTGTTGAACTGCTAGCGACGGTGCCAAGGGGAGTGTAAGAAGACGACGACCTGAATGGGCAAAACGATCGAATAGATCTGGATTGGGAAAACCAGTTAGGGCCTACGAGCTCAGAGCTCGCTCAACAGATTTGGACCTGATCCGCTGATCACCATCCCGGCCCGCGGCTTTTGGAAGTGCCGCATCTCGAGGCCTTACAGAAGACCGCACTCGATCACTCGCCAATAGGGTCAAAAAATTCTTGCACTACGGGCGGCAACCACAGAAGGCCCTAGTTGGGTGATGGATGAACAC
>NZ_LWER01000213.1:0-2306 GCF_001634775.1 Sulfitobacter sp. HI0027 | reverse complement strand
TTCGCGAACGCGCTTGATGTAGATCATCTTTCGCTTGCTATGCCCGGTTTCCAGAGATGATCGGCGAAAGACAGGCTCATCCAACGGCATTGCCAAGTTGGGTGATCGTGGGCGCAAGGGGGCGTGGCGTGAGCGCTTATGCGGTCATCTGGAGCGCATAGTCGTTCCACAGGCTGAAGGCGTCAGCCCGTGCGTGGCGGTATGAAGATGCGGTGAGACGATAGCGACGGGGACGGAAGAGGGTGTTTATCTGATCATGGGCCGCGAGGAATCTCTGCGCCTGTCGTTGGGACTTGAAGCGCCCCATGATTTTCTCTCGCCGTCGCGTTGGTCTATGTGAGCCCTCGATCCGGTTGTTCAGATGGGGTGGTTGCCGTCCTCCCCAAACGGCATCGCAATGTGCCAAGGTCGTGGTGTTCAAAGCCACAAGAAGGAAAGGACGGCTAATGATAGATACAATGATCGGAGTGGACCTGGCGAAGAATGTTTTCCATCTTCATGGGGCCAGCATGACCGGGCAGTTGAAATTTCGCAAGAAGCTGTCCCGGCCACAGTTTCGCGCGTTTCTTTCTACGCAACCGCCTGCCGTGATCGTCATGGAGGCCTGCGGCAGTGCCAGCTACTGGGCGCGAGTGTTGTCCGGGATGGGTCACGAGGTGAAACTGATCGCACCGCAGTATGTGAAACCATTTGTGAAACGCCAGAAGAATGATGCTGCGGATGCTGAAGCTATCGTCATCGCCGCGCAGCGGCCGGAGATGAGGTTTGTTCCGCCCAAGACCAAGAAACAACAGGCCCGTGCGATCCTGTTCCGGAACCGGGAGCGTTTGGTGAACCAGCGCACCGAGCTGGTAAACAGTCTACGATCAATCCTCTACGAGTTCGGGCACACTATCCCGCAGGGCATCGGGAATGTGAGCCGCGGGTATGAGATCCTTGAGGACCCAAATTGCGATCTTCCGGACCTAGTCCGCCAGGAATGTCGAGACCTTTTGGAACTGATCGAAGAGACCACGGTACGGATCGCGGCCAAGTTAAAGCGGATCAAAGCGTTGTCCACGGAGACGGAAACGGCCAAACGTCTTCAGACGATGCCGGGGGTTGGCCCTCTAAGCGCCCTCGCCATTGAGGCGTTTGCTCCACCACTGGAGACATTCGCCCGGGGCCGCGACTTTGCGGCCTGGTTGGGACTCGTGCCGCGACAGCATTCATCCGGCGGCAAACCCCGTCTGGGGCGCATGTCGAAGGCAGGACAGTCTGACATCAGGCGCCTTCTGATCATCGGCGCGATGTCACGCTTGAGCAGGTTAGGCCGCAAATCCATACCCAAAGGGTCCTGGCTGGAACGCATGCTTGCGCGCAAGCCAAAAATGCTGGTCGCGGTTGCGCTGGCCAACAAGATGGCCCGCGCCCTCTGGGCAATGCAAATGACGAAGGAGAGTTATCGGGATCCGACGCAGACTGTCGCTGCATGACCATACTGTAGCACAGGGCTGAGCAACGTCGGTGAAGGAGGTGTAAGAAGTCAACGACCTGAATGGGCAAAATGATCGAACAGATCTGGATCGGGAAAACCAGGATAAGGGGAAGAGCGTCAAAGCTCGTTGTTTAGGTCTGGCCTCGATCCGCAGATCACCATCCCGGCCAGCGGCTTCTGGTAACGCCGCACTCAAAGGCCTGACAGAAGCTCGCACTCGATCACCAACTCACGCAGATTGAAAAACTTCTTGCATCACGGACGGCAACCACAGAAGCCCTTGTGTGCCCGATGATCGGCGTCGGGAGCGAGCTTCCGGATCGGCGCAAAATAGCTGCGCAGTTTGTCGGTGATCACCACACGGGGCTGGCCGAACTGCGCGATGAGCCTTGCCAGAAAGCGCTTTGCCGCCCTGGCATTTCTGCGGGTTTGCACGAGGATGTCGAGCGTGTCGCCATTGGCATCCACGGCCCGCCACAGCCAGTGCTTCTTGCCACGGATCGGGATAACCACCTCGTCCAGATGCCAGTTGTCTGAAGGCGCTGGCCGGTCTCGTAGGATGCGGGTCGAGAAATGCCCGCCAAAGCGGTTGACCCAAAGCCTGATGCTCTCGCGGCTCACGATCACGCCGCGCTCGGCCAAAAGGTCCTCGACGTCCGCCGTGCTCAAAGCAAAACGGTGCCAGGCCCAGACGGCATAGGCAATGATCTCCCGGGGAAAGCGAAAGCCCTTCAGGCGCGGCATGGATGACGGCATTTTCATCCGAGATCCTGTAGCAGGGGCTCCACGACACAACAACTTGGCAATGCCCATCCAAGAATTGATCAAC
>NZ_LWER01000212.1:0-4082 GCF_001634775.1 Sulfitobacter sp. HI0027 | reverse complement strand
CTGCTATTTGTGAGATTACCCATGTCGCTCTTGCTTCATTACTGGACTCTAAGTTATTGAATACATTGAATTCATGTTCCTGTTTCATTCCCGGACTATAGTTTCATTATCGGACATAAGATACCTTTTTTGGGTTTTGGCCATGGTGGATCGCTCAGACATCAACGCCGTAGATGATGCGGCATGGGAACGGGCGGTTGCGCGTGAGGGAGTGATCCGACGGCTGGCGAGCAATGCGCCACCGAACCGTGCCGAATTCCTAAAGGCCTGCCGCGATCTTGGCCTCAAGCGCTCTCGCCTGTATGAATTGATCTCAGCGTACAAGGCGCGCCCGGTCGCCAGTTCCTTGCTGGCGGCTCAGGTTGGGACACCAACGGGTAGCCGCCGGCTGCCTGACGAGATCGAAGCGGTGATTTCGGGGGCGATCGAGGAGTTCTACAAGTCCCTCCAGAAGCCGAGCATCAACGCCCTGCAAAAGGAGGTCCGCAGGCGGTGCAGTCAGAGGGGTTTGCGTCCCCCGTGCTGGACCACGCTGCGGGACCGTGTGGCGGCGATAGATCCGGCGGAGCTCATGGCGGCGCGTGAGGGCGCTAAGGCCTCTCGCCAGCGCCATCACCCGGTGCCAGGTAGCTATCAGGTCAAACGGGCCTATGAGGTGGTTCAGATCGACCACACGTTGGTCGATGTCATCGTCGTGGACCGGGTTCATCGGAAGCCTTTGCAACGGCCCTGGCTGACCCTTGCTATCGACGTAGCCAGCCGCATGGTGGCAGGGTTCTATCTGACGCTGGAGCCGCCATCGGCCTTGTCGGTTGCACTGGCCATTCAGCACTTGGTGCAGCCCAAATTCGGCTGGCTGGAGAGCTTGGGGATCGACGCAGACTGGCCCGCCGAGGGATTGCCGGAGACCATTCACGTCGACAATGCCAAGGAATTCCGCTCAAAGGCGATGAAACGCGGCGCCGAGGAGCACGGGATTTCGCTGCAGTACAGGCCTATAGGGGCGCCACATTACGGCGGTCACATCGAGCGGCTGATCGGCACGATGATGGGGGCGGTCCACCTGCTGCCGGGATCGACCTTCAGCAGCATCAAGGACCGCGGCAACTATGATTCCGTGGGCAAGTCGGCGATGACGCTCGACGAGCTGGAGCACTGGTTGGCGCTGGAAATCACCCGTTATCATGTTGAACGGCACCGCTCGCTCGGCATTCCGCCAGTCGCGGCCTGGAACGAGGCCTATGGGCGGCGCGAGGCACCATTGCGCCGGCCTTACGATCCGGAGGGGTTCCGGATCGACTTCCTGCCGAGCACGGAACGCATGGTACGCCGCGATGGCATCCATCTCTTCGGCCTGCGGTATTGGGACGATGTCCTGAGCCTCTGGGCGGGTCGGCAGGACCGGCAATTGCGCGTGTCCTACGATCCTCGCGACCTCTCCACGGTCTTTGTCCGGAGCCCTGAGGGTCAGCGCTATGCTGTGCGGTTTGCGGACCTGCGCCATCCGTCGATCACCCTTGCGGAGCATCGTCGTGCGCAGGCGATTTTGCGCGAGCGCGGGCGTGCGCTCGAGGACGAAGACCTCATATTCGCGGTGATCGAGGAGCAGCGCGCCCTGGTTGATGCTGCCAGCATCAGGACACGGGAAGCCAGGCGGTTTTCCGAGCGACGGGACCGAGCGCTTGATGGGGTAGGAGCCTACGAGGCTGTAGATGCCGGTCCGGAGCCCAAGGAAAGCGAGAATGTGCTCAGGGACCACCCGGGGTTCGAAGTTGAGGAATGGTCGTGACCGAAGGCAGCGCATTTGCGCATCTCGATCCGACCTACCGCCGGTTTGCGGCGCTGCCGGATGATGAGCGCATTGCCTGGATCAGGGCCGATCGTTGGATTGGATTCGATCAGTCCGGGGCCGCTCTGGCACGTCTGGAGAACCTGTTGACCTATCCACCGCGTGACCGGATGCCATGCCTGCTGATCTACGGTGACACCGGAATGGGTAAAACCAAGATCGTCCGCAAGTTTGAACGCGACCACCCTCCGAAGTTCAGCCAGATCACCGGCGTTGACCACCGCCCGGTGGTTGTTGCGCAAGTGCCTTCTGAGCCCATCGAGTGCGATCTTTACCGCGAACTTCTGGCCAGCATGGGCGCGCCGGCGATGACAGGCGGCACGCTCGCCCGTGAGAAGGATATCTGCCGGTCACTGTTGCGGACCGTAGGAGCTAAGATGATCATCCTCGACGAGGTGAACGGTATGCTCGCTGGTACGTTCCGCCAGCAGCGCATATTTCTCAACGCCATAAGGTTTCTGGCCAATGATTTACGGATCCCGCTGGTTTGTGCAGGGACTGACCTCGCGCGCCAGGCGTTGCTGACCGATGCACAACTGGCCGAGCGCTTCGAGGCGTTCCATCTCAAGCCCTGGCAGAACGATACCGCCTTCGCCGGGCTCTTGAAAAGTTTCGAACGCATCCTGCCTTTGCGCGAGGCCTCCGATCTGATCAGTGGAGAGGCCAGAGAGCGGATTCACAAGCTGACCTCCGGTGTGACGGCGCGCATCTTCCGCCTGATCGAGACGGCGGCAGAAGATGCGGTCCGGTCGGGCAAGGAGCGCCTCGACGCGGATAGTTTTGGCGACAATCTGGTGCTGCCGCTGGTCTCGATGACCCAGACCGCTCGGCGGCGGGGAAAGCCCGTGCAACAACGGGTCGGGGCATGATGGTGCCGGCCAGATTGCCCGTCGCACCGCGTCCATTCCGTGACGAATTGGTCACGTCTTGGATGGCGCGGGTTGCCGCGCGCTACGGGGCGGAGCCCTTTGAGCTGATGGTGTTCCTGGCGGGGCAGGCGGGTAGGTACGCAGGCGCACGGCAGATTGACGATGTGGTGCCGGACATGGGGCTGCTCAGGCTATGGGCGAAGGCCTGCAGGATCGATCCGGAACGGCTTCGTCGCAGGTCACTGGCTTCCCGATATCCTGGTCGGCCGCAGGGCTGGCTTCTGACCGAGACAGTCCCGGTCTGCCTTGCCTGTTTCGATGCGGATGTCGCTGCCGGTCGCGATGCCTATCTTCGGAAGAATTGGCGATTGGCGGAGCAGGTGGTTTGCCCGGAACACCGGACCATGCTTCTGGATCGCTGCCCTGCGTGTCGCGGTCACCTGAGGCTTTCCCTTCGCATGTTGAATGGCCTGCTGCGTCCCTTCTGCCGCAAGTGCGATGCCGTTCTGACCAGTGGGGGAGGGGAGACAGAGGACCCTTTGAAGGCAGATCTTGCTGCAAACGTTCTCGAGACCCAACGCCAGATCAGCGGAATCGTAATAGGTGGCCCCGGCCGTCTTGATCGACTCGAGCATGCAATTCGCACCCTCTGGGCACCGCTTGATCGTGACGGGGCAGCCCGGCCTGTCCTTGCGCTCTGGTACGATGAACCGGGCTGGAACTGCCCTTACGAAGCCCGCGCGGCCGTCGGTCGGCTTGCGCCTCTTCAGCACCTATCAGTGCGCTGGCGGGCTCTGACGCTGGTGATCTTGCATGATCTCTTTGGAGCAGATCTGGTGCCCGGCGCAGTCGTGCCGGAGGCCGCCCTCGTCCTGTTCCGGCGTGCCGCCCCATTGCCGTGGCTCACGGATGGGCGAGATCCACGGAACGGCAAAGGAAAGCGCGCAGTTGAAGCTGGAGCGGAACGAGTCCACAGGTTGAGCAAGAGGCCTGTCCACCGGTAAATGGAAATTTCCTCGACGAGAGGGGGGATTTTGGCCGAATCCACCCATGAAACTAAAACGACAACCCATGTTTTTGAGCATATCATTTTTACGTCCGATAATGTAAACTTATTGGACATAATGAGGCCACGCAAGGTGAGGCGTTTTCAGTGATAATTTCTGGTGAAAAGCGCCGTCGTGTTATAGGCTTTGAACATGCCAAACGCCCTGCAAGTTCCCACCGACGACTTAACCAGGATACTCCGGATGCCTACATGGGTCACGTCAGCACGTCCTGAAACCCCTGAAGATGTTGCGTTTTTGTCGGGTGCCGCGCTGAACCACCTGCATGTTGTGCTCGGACGCGCGGAGGTGCCCCAA
>NZ_LWER01000211.1:0-2896 GCF_001634775.1 Sulfitobacter sp. HI0027 | reverse complement strand
GTCAGCCAGAGCGCCATCGCACCACCTGTCAGCGCCAAGGGGATATTCAACAGGATGAGGATCGCTGATTTCAGGCGACCAAAGGTTACCAGAAGGATCAGCAGAACGATGCCCAACGTAATCGGAATAACCACTTTGAAACGGGCATTCGCCTGTTGCTGAAGCTCGAATTGGCCGCCCCAGACCAAACGATACCCGGGCGGTAGATCCAACTGAGCGTCCGTCAACGTCTGCGCTTCGGCAACGAAAGAGCCGATATCGCGACCGCGCACGTTGGACTGGACCGTGATGAAGCGTTCGCCATCTTCGCGTGTGATCTGGCGTGGACCGATTACAGTTTCGATATTGGCCACTGTGTCCAGCGGCACCCGTGCGCCCGAAGGCGATTCCAGCACGATGCGTCTGATCGCCTCCGGTGTGTCGCGGCTTTCTTCGTCAAAACGCACCATTATCGGAAACTGTCGCACGCCCTCGAACAGTGATCCGGCTTCGGCCCCGCCGACGGCTGCACGCAGCCCATCCAACGCGTCCTCAACATCAAGCCCGTAGCGACCAAGGGCTGACCGATCCACGGTTACCACAAGTTGCGGCGCACCGGTGATCTGGTCGGCCTGTACCTCGGCAGAACCCTCAACCTGTTGCAGGAGTGATTGCAGGACTTGTGATCGCTCCAACAGAATTTCGGAATCCGGTCCAAAGATTTTGACGGCCAGTTCGGCGCGTGTGCCGGTCAGCAATTCATCAACAGCCATCGCGATGGGTTGGCCGATATTTACCACAATCCCCGGAAAGCTTTCCAGATCTTCCGAAATCGCCGTGCGCAAACCTTCGGCAGACAAGCCGGGCCGCCACTGATCGACCGGGTTCAGCTCGATGAAGGCTTCGGCGCTGTTGGTCGGGTCAGCATGCGCGCCAACCTCACCACGCCCAATACGGGTCACGATGGACTTGATTTCAGGAAAATTCTTTAACAGCCGCTTTTCCACAAGCGTCGTCGTCTTCGTTCCTTCGGTAAGCGAAATCGAGGGTGCCATGGTGACGCGCATCAGAATATCGCCTTCCTCCAACGATGGCGTAAATTCGGAACCAAGTCGCGATCCTGCAAAACCGCCCACCGCCAAAAATATGCCGCACAGGACGATGGCGAAAAAACGGTTACGGACAAAGAACCCGGCCGCACCACTGACCATCGCGACAGTCCGCCCCGGCTTGTCAGGGGCCTTCTTGCCGGATCGGCGCATCACCGAAAAGGCCATGGAAGGCGCAATCAGGGCCGCATAGAACAGCGATCCGGTCATGGCGAGTGCAGCCGATGCCGCCAAGGGCCGGAAGGTTTTGCCCTCAACCCCTTGCAGCGAGAAAAGCGGCAGGAAAACAACGATAACCACGGCAACCGCCGCCACCAGAGGTGCGATTACCTCGGCGGTAGATCGGGCAACCAACATACGCGGCTCTTCAGAGCCGTCGTCTTCCTCAAAGCTGCGATCCACGTTTTCAGAGATAACAATCGCCCCGTCGACCATCATCCCGATGGCGATGGCGACCCCCCCTAATGACATCAGATTGGCGCTGATGCCGAGCACGTACATTGCGATAAACGCAAAACCTACGGAAAACGGGATCGACAGGACCACAATCAGACTGGGACGCCAGCCGCCCAGGAAGACAAACACCACCAACGCTACGAGTACAGCCCCCTGCCACAACGCCGTCGTGACGGTTGCGGAGGCCTTGTTTACCAGCGTTCCCTGATCATAGTAGGGGACCGCCAGTACACCATCCGGCAGGCTTGCGTTGATTTCCTCAAAGCGCTTCTGGACCCGCGCGATGACATCGGATGTGTTGGTGCCATAAAGTTTCAGAACCAACCCTGCGACAACTTCGCCTTCACCATTGGCTGTTGCAAGACCTTGCCGAACGCCACCGCCCACGGTGATATGGCCTAGATCGCGCACGCGCACCGTGCGCCCGTCGTCGACGTTGACGACAATCTCCGCGAGATCGGAAACTGTCTTGGCAAGTCCAACGCCGCGCACCGTATATTGTTCAGAACCGATTTCGAGGAATTGCGCCCCTTCGGTTTTGTTTCCGCGCTCTAATGCGCTGATCACATCGGCGATTTGAATATCATAGGCAAGCAGCGCATCGGGATCGAGCCTGACCTGATATTGCTTTTCATAGCCACCAAGGGACAAAACCTCGGTGACACCCGCCACGGTCTGCAACTGATACTTGACGATCCAGTCCTGAATTTCGCGCATCTCGACAAGGTTGCGTGCGCCGGTCTGATCTTCCAGACGGAAATACAGGATGAGGCCAAGCCCGGTTGAAATCGGACCCATTTGCGGGTCGCCAAACCCGTCGGGGATGTTGCCACGCGCTTCGGCGAGCCGCTCGCCCACGACCTGACGGGCGAAATAGACATCCGTCCCGTCCTCGAAATAGATGTTCACCACCGACAGCCCAAAATTCGATACCGACCGCATATTTTTGAGTTTGGGCAGGCCCGACATTGCCGTTTCGATTGGATAGGTCACATAGCGTTCAACCTCTTCGGGGGCGAGCCCTTCGGTTTCGGTGAAAACCTGAACCAGCGCGGGTGTCACGTCCGGAAAGGCATCAACAGGCAAGGCGCGAAACGCAAAAAGCCCGCCAAGCGTCATCGCAAAAGCCGCAATGGCCGCCAAAAGCCAGCCGCCTGCGATGCGGTGCATAAAATCAGTCATAATCAGCTATCCTAATGTCCGTGGCCGTCGCCAAAGGCGTCTTTTTCAAGTTGGGCTTTGAGTGTGAAGGCACCGTCGGAGACAAAGAGGTCGCCTTCCTCCAACCCGCTGCGGATTTCCACATAGCCGCCAGCGGTTGTGCCGACCATCACGGCGCGCGGTGCGAACCC